>JAZQFL010000043.1:0-9682 GCA_045539485.1 Eubacteriales bacterium | reverse complement strand
TTGAGGGGAAGGGGGACCGCTTGCGGTGGATGAGGTGTCAAAAATCCGTTTCTCAATATCCTTACAAACTCCGAGAAAGTTGTCCCTTATCTGTCTGTTTGTATATCTGACAACATTAATTCCCAATCCTGCAAGATACTCATCGCGGATACTATCTGCGTCTCGTCCTTCTTCATTGTAATGCTGGCTTCCGTCAAGCTCAATGACAAGCTTTGCTTGCGCACAGTAAAAATCTACGATGTATCTGCCAATGACCTTTTGTCTATTTACGGTTATCGGAAGCTTGCAGAGATAATCGTACCACAGATGTTTTTCCTCTTTTGTCATTTCTCTGCGCAAATTCTGCGAAAGCCTAGTAAGTTTTGGATTATTCCTTTCGTTCATAATACACCTCATCCGACGGCTCCGCCGTCACCTTCCCCTCGAGGGGAAGGCTGAATATTAAGGCTTACATAATCCGCAAGGCTGATAGCCTTTATCTATCAGTTCCTCGCGTGTGCCGTGATAGGCGAGGCGGTTCTCTGCATTTATTTTCGAAGCTGCGGAGCATTCGGGATAATGAAATTTCATACTGCTCTCCTTGGTATTAACGACATAATCTCTGCCGTTATCCGTTACAGTGCTGTTATCTCCGATACCGCCGAAAACGTCGCCCTTATATGCTTTTTCCGTGCCGAAGATGAGGTTTTTTCCGTCCGAGGTACAAATTACCGTTCCGTGAAGATCTGTGCGGAAAAGCGTTACGTCCGCGTCGCGCAAACGGCTGAGCACCTCTTCCGCGGGGTGACCGTACTCGTTATCCGCGCCAACGGGGATAACAGCGTATTTAGGCATTACGTTGCGCAGAAACACGTAGCTCGTTGAGCTGTAGGAGCCGTGGTGGCCGACCTTCAGCACTGTACTTTCAAGAGTAAATTTCGAGCCCGCAAGCGCCTGCTCCACTTCCCTCTCCGCGTCTCCCGTAAACATAAACGATGTTTCGCCGTACACGATGCGCATTACTATCGAGGTGTTGTTTGTCTCGTTATCTAGCGTATTTACTGCAATTACCGTGCATTCCGCACTGCCGAGCATGAATTTTTCGCCCGCCTCGGGCACGGTGATGCCGACACCGCGGTTGCGCAGGTACTTTACAAAATTGCGGAACGCACTGCTGTCGTATTCCTTAACGGGGCAATATGCTTTGCCGACTGTTGCGTAATTAAGTGCGCCCGCAAGACCGCCGATATGGTCCTCGTGGGCATGCGTTGCTATTATGTAATCAAGATGCTTGATACCCTGATTTTTCAGATAGGAGTATATCAGATTCGAATCTGCCGCGTTTCCGCCGTCGATAAGCATCGCCTTTCCGTCGCACAGAACAAGTGCGGCATCCGCTTGACCTACGTCAATGAAATGCACGGCAAAGCTGCTGTCCAAAACGGGTGTCTGCGTCTGTTCACCTGCGCATCCGCAGAAAGCGAAAACGAACGCAAATACGAGCAGAAGCGCGAATATTCTTTTATTTAGCTTCATTATTTACCTACCTTACGGTACCAGCTCGGCACGTAGTTTTGCATATTATCATACCACAAAAGTACCTCGCGGGCTTGGTTACGCATAGTATTTATCTCTCCTTCGCCAAACGGGATCGCCCAATAAAGCGAGGAGAGCGTATTCGATGCGATATAAAGAGCAAGCAAGCGCCAGAACTCCTCGGGCGCCTCGCCGTCAAAATATCCGTCTACCATACCCGAAGAAAATGGGTGAGAGACCTGAGCGCACCAAACGATGCGGTTAAACTCCTCCCACGGATCGCCGTAATCGTTGCGGTTGAAGTCGATTATTTGGAGCTTTCCCGCATTATCGATCATCATATTGCCGATATGGTAATCCCCGTGCTGATACACCTGCGCTCTGTTTGTAAGCAGGTGACGGTTAGCATTTATGTAGTCGATAAACGCTTGACCGTTCTCGTATTTCAGCGGGCATTCCGCATATTTGCGCATCTTGGTATCTATTTTGCGGTTAAAACGGATATCCCAATCGGGTTGACCTTCGGGCGCAGGGATCGAATGTATCTTTTTCAGTATTCTTCCCGCCTCAAGACCATAAGCATACTGTTCCGTATCCGAATAGGAGTTTATTACTTCCTCTGCATCCTTACCGTCTATCCAGCCTTGCACGGAATAAACGCCCTCATCGCAAGTACCGAACTCGATAGGCAGACACATCGGCACGCCCAAAGCCGCTACCCTTTGCATCATCTCAAATTCAGCCTTCTTCGACTCATACTCCGAAATATCCGAAACGCGGTAAAGATACCTTGTGCCGCGCTCATCGGTAACGCAGTATTTTTTATCGCTTGACCAGCCTTTGTTTATCGGCTCTTTGGTTGCAAAGATCATTTGTTCCTCTTTTCTATCGCTCTCTTTATCTCGCGGTAACTGCCCGCAACGAATTTGCCATCAAGGTAAAGCTCCTCGATCTTATCCTCAGTTGCGTACATAATTCCGCAGGTCTCGCCCTCTTGAAGTACTGCCTTCTCGATATCAAGGTCGCAGACAAAATGCCAGATGTCAACGAACACTTCGCTTCCCTGCCAAGAGTGAACGAGCCTTCCGTCCTCGGCTTTTACGTCGAATCCCGTTTCTTCTTTTACCTCTCGCATAGCCGCCCGAAGCGAGCTGTCGCCCGCAACGGCAGAGCCGCCCGTGGTCTCCCACATATTGCCGTAGCCCTTATTGGGAGCTCGCTTGGTTATAAGGAATTCGCCCTTTCTGTTTTCAAGGAGCACAAGCACAACGAGGTGGTAATCTCCCTTCTTTAGGAAATCGCCTCTGCGGTGAAGTCTGCCCACGGGGTTTCGGTTCTCGTCAAGCACGTCCCACATCTCGTTTGAAGAGGTCTGCAGGTTAAGCCACCATTGCACCGCAGTGTAGAGAGCGGGCTGTATCTCGGGATATGCAAGCTCTGCGGGAAGCGCGGCAAAATATGCCCGCTCCGCAATTTCGCTGTCCGCGGGTATCTCTGCAAAAGCACGCACGTTAGCAAAAAACAGCTTTCCGTACGTTACCGCTCCGTCGATATCCACCGAGTAAGAGGTTATCTCAATGATATCATAATCTATAGCACCCGTTTCCTCAAAAAGCTCGCGCTTTGCGGCTTCAAGCGGTGTTTCGCCCGCTTCAATATGCCCGCCCGGAATCTCCCAAGTTGCGCGGCTTTTGTGTCGAACAAGCACCCAGCTTTCCCCATGTTTTACCGCAACAACGGCGAATTTGTGCAGGCTTTCGTCTATATGCTCGTTTGTAAGAATTTTTACCTTAGTCACGTTTAACCTCTTTCCGCAAAACGTCTTTTGTATTCATTAAGCGCCGCAAGATCGCGCGCCTGAAGGTATTTGCGCTGTACCTTGGTGTGTTTGGGTGTGGAGATAAGCCGAACGACCTCATCGAGATCGCACCAAATAACGGAAGTGCCGTTTATTCTTTCCCCTCTTGTAAATTCGGGAGTTAGTTTAAAGGCAAGCGCTTCAACCGCGTAAAAATATGATATCTGCGTAAAATCCAAGGCTGCGCGGTTTTCCTTCACTATGCCAAGCTCGGTTATACTACCGCATTCGCAACCGGTTTCCTCGAGCAGCTCGCGCCTCAGCGCTTCAATGGGGCTTTCGCCCTCCTCAAGTCCACCGCCCGGTAAGGAATAAAAATCCAATCGCTTTGCGTACATCACGGCATACTTGCCATCGCGGTTTTTGAGTATGGCACGCGCAGTATATCTCGGCGCCGCACCGCTCCGCCCGCCCGTACCTAGTACGTTTTCGTCATTCAGCTCGCAGATCAAATCCATATCCTCACCGCCTTTTGGCTTTTCTAATTATTCTATCACACTTTTTCACACGATTCAATAAACCTTTAATATCACGGGACGTAATTCAATCCCTTTGCGCGCAGGTGCTCGTCATAGCCGTAGCGAACAACGGTAAATTTGCCGTTTTCGTACTCTATTTCGGTAACGGAAGCATTATCCGCCCACGGAACGTTTTTCGTTTCCTCGGGTGAATATCCCATAAAATACGCGGAGATAGAACGGATAACAGCCGCGTGTGTAAAGCAAAATACGCTTTTGCCCTCGTTCTCTTCGGCTATCTCCTTAAGCGCTACCTTGATTCTGTCGCGCACCTCGATAAAGCTCTCCCCTCCTGTCGGGCGGCTGAGCCCTACGTTATAACGCCATACGTCCCTATCCTCTGGATATTTTTCCGCGATCTCGTTTATGTGCAGGTTTTCCCAAAGGCCTGCATATATCTCGCGCAGCTTCACCGTCTTTATAACTTCCATATTCTTTACCCGTGCTGTATGCAGGGCGGTATTATATGCACGTATAAGATTGCTTGAATAGATAACATCGGCATGTACGTCTTTAAGATACTGTGCTGTTGCCTCTGCCTGAAGATGCCCCTTTTCGGTTATGTCAAGATCGGTATGACCGATAAATACCCCTTTGCTGTTTGCTTCCGACTCACCGTGTCTTATCAGATATATCTTTGTAGCGCTCATATCGGGCTCCTTGTCTTTTTTGTTTATTATACAGCAATTGCCCGCAGGTTACAAGCATAAAAACAGGCGTCTGCAATTTTTTTGCAGATGCCTGTTTTTATTTTGAAATAAACATTTGAGTCCAATAATTACCGGACTTTACGTATCCTACACCTATGTGAGTGAAGGATGCGCTCAGAATATTTGCTCGGTGGCCCGAGGAATTCATCCAGCCGTTAACCACCGCTTGCGGCGTGGTATAGCCCATTGCAATGTTCTCTCCTGCAGCTTTATAGGATATTCCAAAGCTCTTCATCATCTGAAAGGGAGACCCGTAAACGGGGCTTGTGTGGGAAAAATATCTGTTGTCCTTCATATCCTGTGATTTAAAGCGTGCAACTCGGCTAAGCTCCCAATCGTGAGTCAAGGGAGAAAGACCGTAATCGGCTCGAATATCATTAACAAGCCTTACGACCTCCGCTTCAAAGCTTAATACCGTTTTATCGGTATCGGGAAGATTGATAAGCTGTCCAGGATATATGAGATCATAATTTCTGATATTGGGATTCGCGCTTTTTATTTCGCTGAGTCCCGTTTGATATTTTACAGCTATCTTCCACAGGCTGTCACCCGGCACAACGGTATGTACCGTGGCACCGAACACACTAAAAGCAAGGGCGGAAGCAGCCAAGCATAAGCTTAAAATACATATAAGAAGTCTTTTCATAATTTCACCTCCTGTACATATTTTAGCACAATATACACTCCTTTTCAAATGTAATTACTGGCAATGCGCTATTGAGCGCATATAATAATAAAAACGCATTGGAGGTTATTTGTGAAACTGCACAGCCTGCTTAGCGAATGTATCAACACTTCCTACCATCCGTCAAACGGCGGTTCAAATTTTGCCGTAAGAAGATATCTTGATACTCTGTACATATTTTTTGAAGGCTCTGACGGGAAGGAGGACTGGAAGGTCAATTTTGATTTTCCCGCAAAAGCATACAAGCGAATGGGTATAACTGCGTGGTTTGCGCACCGCGGATTCCTTGACGCTTGGAAAAAGACAGAGCCGCATCTTGAAAAGCTTATTGCCGATCCGAGCGTACATAAAATTATTCTCGTCGGTTATTCCCACGGCGCGGCGATCGCTCTGCTTTGCCACGAATATATTTGGTATCACCGCCCCGACATCAGAGATAACATTGAAAGCTGCGGTTTCGGATGTCCGCGCGTAATATGGGGACTTCCAAACAAAGCGGTAAGATCGCGCTGGAAGGGTTTTTCGGTCATTAGAAATATCGACGATATAGTGACGCATCTTCCCCCTGCCCTGTTTGGTTATACCCACGTCGGAAAGATGATAACCGTAGGCTCTAAAGGTAAATATTCACGCACTGAAGCGCATTATGCGGAAAATATATTAGCCGAATTGAAGGATGTTACGCAGTAAAAAACGGAGACTGACAAAAAAGACCCCTATGGTAGTTCCCTTAATTCTACCATAGGGGTCTTTTTTGTACTGTCCGTACAATTTGGGGCACAACAAAATTCAGACCTTTTTTATTTACTTAATAATTACTCAGCAAGGCCGGAGAGCTTGATCCTCTCCTTCATGTAGCTTACGTCCTCGCCCTTTACGTTCTGCCAGTTCTGGGAGAAGAGTGCCTCTGCCTTGGTGGTAAGAACGTGGCTCATCATCTCCTTGAGGAGAGGATAACGGAGCGCTACCGCATCGGTACCTGCGATGTAAGCATCGTTTACATCGGAAGTGCTCTTAAGGCTTGCCGCAAGAATGCGGGGTGCATCGGGAGTTTCAGCATAGCAATCCTTGATAGCACGGATGATCTTGTACATATCCATGCCCATTGCGGTTGCACGGGTAACGAAGGGACAGATCGCCTGTGCGCCTACCATTGCCGCTACTGCTGCCTGAGATACGGAGAAAAGGCAGGTCGCTACGCAGAGAATATCCTTCTCGCGGAGCTTCTTGATTGCTCTGAAGCCCTTCTCGTCTGCGATGATCTTACCGCGTACACGGTCGCTCTTCTCGTGGAGCTCCTCTACGCGGTATGCGATCTCCTCTGCATCTCTTCCGTGTACCTGAATGTATACGGGGATGTTTCTTCCGTCGTCACTTGCAGCAAGAAGTGCGTCGGTGATCTCGGAAAGGGTCATCTTACCCTGATAGTACTGCTCAAAGCCCTGGGGGTTCGTGAGTATACCGGTTACGCCAAGCTCGGTACAAATTCTTACGTCCTCAAGTGAACCTGCGCCGTAAATTTCCATTTTGTTTTCCTCCAACATATTGTTAGTAATTTATCAACCTTTGCAGTATAGCATCTCTAAATCTAATAAGCAAGTGCAACCCCAACAAATGACAATAATTGAATACCTTATGACAAGAATTGTACACCATTGGGGATAGGAAAAGGCGGTGCGCAAAATTGCGCACCGCCAAAAAAATCAATGTTCGATATTGTCTTAGTACATGCCGCCCATTGCTGCCGCAGGATCAGCCGCAGGAGCAGGCTCCTTGATATCGGAAACAACTGCCTCGGTGGTAAGAACGGTGGATGCAACGCTCGCCGCGTTCTGGATAGCGGAACGGGTAACCTTGGTGGGGTCAACGATTCCTGCCTTGATCATATCGCAGTAGGTCTCGGTATATGCATCAAAGCCCCAATCAAGCTGCTTCTTTGCTCTTACGTTGTTAACAACAACAGAGCCCTCGAAGCCAGCATTCTCCGCGATCTG
This sequence comes from Eubacteriales bacterium, assembly GCA_045539485.1. Taxonomy (GTDB): domain Bacteria; phylum Bacillota; class Clostridia; order Oscillospirales; family CAG-272; genus RUG12395. The sequence goes on along the minus strand of JAZQFL010000043.1, from coordinate 2,402 downwards.
ACGGAGGGGCTCCTCAAGTGCGCGGACAACAAGCTTAACACCGGTACGCTCGTCGCCGTCTACGGTATCAACGAGAGCCGCAACGTCATCGATGATGTTAACGAGAGCAACACCGCCGCCTGCAACGATTCCCTCTTCAACTGCAGCCTTGGTAGCGTTGAGAGCATCCTCGATGCGGAGCTTCTTTTCCTTCATCTCAGCCTCGGTAGCTGCACCAACCTTGATAACGGCAACGCCGCCTGCAAGCTTAGCAAGTCTTTCCTGAAGCTTTTCCTTATCAAACTCGGAGGTGGTAGCCTCAAGAGCCGCACGGAACTGAGCAACTCTTGCCTTGATCTCCTCGCTGTTTCCTGCACCGTCAACGATGATGGTGTTTTCCTTGTTTACCTTGACCTGACGTGCACGGCCGAGCATATCAAAGGATGCATCCTTAAGCTCAAGACCAAGCTCGGAGGTGATTACCTGACCGCCGGTAAGGGTTGCGATGTCGCGGAGCATCTCCTTGCGTCTGTCACCAAATCCGGGAGCCTTAACCGCAACGCAGGTGAAGGTACCGCGGAGACGGTTGAGAACGAGAGTGGTGAGAGCATCGCCCTCGATATCCTCAGCAATGATAAGAAGCTTCTTACCGTTCTGTACGATCTGCTCGAGGATGGGGAGAATCTCCTGAATTGCGGAGATCTTCTTATCGGTGATAAGAATGTAAGCATCGTCAAGAACTGCTTCCATCTTATCGGTATCGGTAGCCATGTAGGGAGAGAGGTAACCGCGGTCGAACTGCATACCCTCAACTACCTCGCAGTAGGTCTCAGCAGACTTGGACTCCTCAACGGTGATAACGCCGTCGGAGGTAACCTTTTCCATAGCGTCTGCAATAAGAGTACCGATAACCTCGTCACCGGAGGAAACAGTACCTACTCTTGCGATATCAGCGGTGCCGTTAACCTTCTTGGAGTTGGCAACAAGCTTCTCAACCGCAAGATTTACAGCCTTCTGAATTCCCTTGCGCACGATCATGGGATTTGCGCCTGCCGCAACATTCTTCATACCCTCACGGATAAGGATCTGAGCAAGCAGAGTAGCGGTAGTAGTACCGTCACCTGCAGCGTCATTGGTCTTGGTAGCAACCTCGCGAACGAGAGAAGCACCCATATTTTCGGCTGCGTCCTCGAGCTCGATCTCCTTTGCAATGGTAACACCGTCATTGGTGATGAGGGGAGCGCCGAACTTCTTTTCAAGAACTACGTTTCTGCCCTTGGGTCCAAGGGTGATCTTAACGGTGTCGCTAAGCTTATCTACACCGCGGAGAAGCGCGTTGCGCGCCTCAAGTCCGTAAATAATATTCTTTGCCATTTCAGTTTTCTCCTTTCTTACTCTACGATAGCAAGGATATCGTTCTGACGTACGATGCTGTATTCAACACCGTCACACTTAACCTCGGTACCTACGTACTTAGCGCAGATAACCTTATCGCCGACCTTAACGGTCATCTTGATCTCTTTGCCGTCAACGATTCCGCCGGGGCCTACAGCAACTACCTCAGCAAACTGAGGCTTTTCCTGTGCGGTACCTGGAAGAATGATACCGGAAGCAGTGGTCTCCTCTACTTCCGCAGCCTTAACTACAACTCTGTCCGCAAGCGGTTTAATAGTCATAATGAGTTCCTCCTGAATATATGTCCGTACAACGGATAAATTACTTTGTTGTTTTAGCACTCTTTTTGTGCGAGTGCTAATCACGAACTATATTCTACACAATACCGAAGGAAAAAGCAAGCCTTTTTTGAAAAAAATTGAAAAATTCATAAATTCGAAACAATTGTTTTTGCAATTTCAGTCGCCGTCTGCTATTTTAGATAAAAAAACAAATATTCCGCCCCGAAAATCCGTCAAATTTTCACGCATAGGTTTTACACACCCTGAATACTATGTAAAAAAGGATCTCGCGGAGGAAACGTGGAGCGCTTGATTTCGGGATTTTTAAGTCCTGCCGTACTTGTACTGCTGACTGTTGCGGGTATATCGGTAATAACGGCCGCAAAACCGCACAGGACTGCATTGCAATATATAAGAAAAAGAAATAAACACAGCGGAGGCTCTTCCCTTTCCGCTATGCTGACCGCTCTTGCGGGAACTCTTGGCGTAGGTAATATATCAGGCGTTGCCCTTGCAATAGCAAGCGGAGGATGCGGCGCGGTGTTCTGGATGGTGGTATCTTCCGTGTTTGCTATGGCTGTCAAATACGCAGAGATACTGCTTGCCTCAAACTACAGAATATTAAAAAAAGACGGATTCCACGGCGGAGCTCCCCTGTACATAAAAGCGGCTTTTTCGGGCAGAACGGGCAAGCTTCTTACAGCGCTCTTCTCTATGCTGTGTATTGCCGGCGCTCTTACCGTGGGC
>JAZQFL010000042.1:0-7829 GCA_045539485.1 Eubacteriales bacterium | reverse complement strand
CGCTTGCATTCGGGAATACCGATCACCTTATAAAGGGTATTCAAAAGATTTCGCGCGGCTGTCTGGTCAGGGAAAGGACCAAAGTATCTTGCACCGTCCGCATCCCTCTGCCTTGTGTACAGAACACGCGGATATTCCTCGTTAACGGTTATCTTGATATACGGATAGGACTTTGAATCCTTCAGCCTTATATTAAAACGGGGCTTGTGCTGCTTTATAAGCTCGTTTTCCAGAGTAAGCGCTTCTGCTTCGTTTGCAACAAGGATCGTATCGAACGAATAGACGTTTGCGACCATTCGCTCGGTCTTGCGGTTTTTTTCACCGTTGCGGAAGTATTGCGATACTCTCGCGCAAAGCTTTCTTGACTTTCCGACGTAAATGACCGCCCCATCCGCATTGCGCATAATATAAACACCCGGAGAAGCAGGAAGGGCAAGCGCCTTTTCAAGAAGCTGAGAACGAATATTCTTCTGTTCCATACGAGACCTCCCGGCAATACGTTACACTACGAAAATGAGCGACCATCGAGCACCTCCTTTGAGATGCACAATGCCCGCCCATATTGCAAACACATAAAATTATTCGTTGAAACCGGTCTCTATAAGAGCGGCAAGCCCGTCAAGAGCAGCGGACTCATCCTCACCGTCGGCGATGAGAGTGATCTCCATTCCCTTTTCGATTCCAAGCGAAAGAACACCAAGCAAACTCTTTGCGTTTACACGGCGCTCGTCCTTGTCCACCCAAATAGAGCTTTTATATGAATTTGCCTTCTGAATGAAGAAGGTGGCAGGTCTTGCATGAAGACCGTAATTATTATTGACTGTCACACTGCGCGAAATCATATTTTGCTCCTATCAGATAAATTTGACGAAATTCTATAAACGTATAATGATTATATCAAATGTGCTTCACAAAATCAATAGTTTTTTTGCATTTTATTCTAAATACCGAGTTTTTACTTATGAAAGCGGCTGATTTTCATCACTTTCAACTATTTCAATATCCGTAATCAGAACACTTACCCTAATATCTCGGGTACTTATAAGCACGACCTGGCCCGGTGCAATATAAGTTGTGCCTCCGTAGAAGAAGCCGTTTTCGGTGAGAAGCCCCTCAGTCATAATAGCACCCACAACGTCGATTCGGTCAGACGCAGACTGTTTTATAACGCCCTCTCCTGTTTTTGTATATTGGTAAAAGACAGCAGGCACATACCCGAATTTATCCTCACCCGCAAAATAACCTATCAAATTGTTGTCAGCGTCGGCATTATACACCGCATTTCCCTCGGCAAAATAACCGCCCGTAAAGCTGGTCTCTTTGATGTTGGAGATAGAGAAGGATATACAAGCCGTCACGGTGTTCTGTTTGTTTTCCCACTGTTCCGCAAGACCAAACCTAAACCAAATTCCGATGCCGGCAAGCAAAACGGAAACGACAATAAGCCAGTCAAGCAGATTGAATGCAATCTTTTTTGTCTTCTTATCAGATGTCATTTGGATGAGTCTCCTTCCGTTACGTTAATGGAAATAACATGACCTGCGCCTGCAAAATCAGGGGTGCGAATGTAAACAAGCTCACCGACATAGACCCTGTATCCATTTACATAGTATCCGTCTTCTTCCACTACTGCCTCCGCAGTTATAGGCAGAATAACGCTGACATACCCGGGTTTTTCAACCTCAACACGTTCCCCATCCGTAATTCCTTCGATGGGATTTCCGTTTTCATCATAAATCTCGTCAAGATAAACCTCATACGTATACGGTTCAGTCTTGAAGCTGTCACCTATCGTTCCTATGTGATACAAACGGGAAGCCTCGGTAACCTTAGCGCCCGGTTTAATATGAGAAGCTATATCGTTGCGGATATCAACTATCCACAATTCATATTCGATCGTAACCTTTTCACTTGATCCAAATATACCGGAGCCTCCGAAAATCCAAACCGCAAGCGCCACACACGCAACAACAAGAACGATAACAATAATATCCGCAACGTTCAAACCCCTGCGTACGTTTTTCTTTTTTGTTCTTTCTTTCTTCATAATTCCACCGCCTCCTCAGCATTATCGGGAGTATTTTCAACTTTATCTTCGTAAACCTTTACGCTAACAGGAACAAAAGCTATATCAGCACATGTCGGAGAATCAGCCTTGGGAATACAGTCTCTTTCCACTGCACGCTCTCCGCATCTTCGTGCGGCAACACCGATACCTATCAAAGCAAAGAAAACAAAATACACACGGTAATTATACCACACGTAGTCCGTCATTCCCTGAACAAGGCTCGCAAACACACCGCAGGCACACGAAAGCTGCAAGCCTCGCAGATAAGTGTCCTTTTCCTTTGTTACAGCGGTAACTGTACTTTGGATATAAATCATCATTGCCGTAACAAAAATAATAACTCCAAGCACTCCAAGCTCAATTATGAGCTGGAAAAACAGGTTATGAGCATGCGGAGCACTCTCTATACCCGAGTATGAGTACGAGACGTAGACCGAAGAGAAATTCTTGCTTCCGACACCTATACCCGTAAAAAAGAAATCGGCGATCATATCAAGTGCGGACTTGTAGATAAAGAATCGATATGAAGTAGACGAATCAGACATATCCCCGATGCTTGTCATGCGCGTTACGATGCTCTCCGGAAGCACTACAGGCAAAAACGGAACAAGAACCAGACAAAGAAGCATAAAAGGAATCGTCTTTTTACTGTACATCACCGCAAACACGAAAAATGCCGCAAGCGCACCGAGCCACGCACCGCGCGCCCAGGTGAAGATAAGACATAGCGCTGTGGCTACCGCAACACACATCCACGCACTGCGTTCTCTGCGCTCTTTAGCTGAAAGCACCAGCGCTACCGCAACCGGCAATAGCATCATCGCATATTCACCGAGCATATTAGGATTTTCAAAGAAAGATACAGCGCGGCCGGCTATATTTGAAAAATTTTGCATATCAAGCCACACAGTATCAACGTTACCGCTGAGATACTGATAGATCGCAAACAGGGCAGAAATCATATTTCCCGCCATCAATGCAACAACTCCGCGCTTAAGCCAAATGCGCGAGGAAAACATATTGGCACATAGGAAATATCCTGCAGACAGGCAGACATACAACGGCAGCGAAACGTCAAGTCCTCCAAAACCTCCGAGCGCTCCCGATGCAAACAAGAGCATGAACAGCAGCATAAAAAGATCCACCGCCTCAAATTTGACGTATCTTTTTCCTCTTACCGCTTTCATTACATAACAGAAGGTAAGGAAGATAAGAATAAACGCAAGAAACAAAGACGGATGCCCGGTGAGAATAAGGAGCGGAACAGCAAACAGAGTAATTACCATTCCCGCCTCAGGGGCAAGAACAAAGGCATACGCCGCTACCAAAGCAACAGGGGCGGCAAGCACGATGATCGGAGGCAAAAAGTATGTCAAAACACCAAGAACGGTACCAAAGATGAAGGCAATGTTACGCCTTCCTCCCGAAGTGTTTTTTTCTTTAAACATTTCTCTGCGCAGTCCGAATACGGAAAACAGAATCGGAGATATCAGTTTACTTTCGGAAAGCAATGAGATAAGCCTTCTCTTTCCCGCCAGGAACATAGGAACCGAGAGCGGCACGCAAACAAACGGTATTATGAAATACAGAAATGAAGCATCATCTTGCCTGAGGGCGACCGCCTTTATCAGTCCCGCAAACAAAGTATATATACCGAATGACAGGAAAAACATCCCAATAACGGACATATAAGTGTTCCCGAGAACATCAAAAATACGTTTTCCGATCCTCGTAAAAAAGCTGTTTTCTATTACGGATGCTATCTTGCGTTTTGCTTTCGCACCCTTGCCGTCAAACCCAAACAGCCTTTTTATACCCTTAACGATCGCACTTTCCGAGCATATTTTTTCCGTTTTGTCATAAGAAGTAAGAAAGCTGCCGAATACACTTTTCGAAAACTCACCGCATATCCAATCTGCGAAGCGCGTGAGTTCAGCAAAAATAACACTTCCCAAAAACAGGCCTCTTTTTTCTGAGGTTTTATTCTTTTTCACGGAGTTTCCTCCTTTCCAAATTCAACAAATGCATTATTCGTTGTGCATGATATCGGGGCGGCGCTCGGCAGTTATCTTATCCGACTGTTCGCGCCTCCACTTTGCAATCTCGCCGTGATTGCCGGAAAGCAGAACATCCGGAACCTTGTCTCCGCGAAAATCGTAAGGACGTGTGTACTGCGGATATTCAAGTCTTCCGTCGGAAAACGATTCTATCTCAAAGCATTCATCGTCCGAAAGCACTCCCGGAAGAAGACGCGCAACGGCATCGACTACGATGCAAGCGGGTATTTCTCCCCCGGTAACAACATAATCACCGATGGATATCTCCTCATCCACCACAAGGTCGATAGCTCTCTGATCTATGCCCTCATAATGCCCGCAAAGCACCACAAGTCTGTCATACTCAGCAAGCCTTTTTGCGACTTTTTGATCAAACACTGTACCCTTCGGGGACATATAAACGGTGTATACTCTCTCCCCGTCAGCTTTATCGCTTGTCGCCGCCTCGTGGCAGGCAACAACCGGCGGGGCTGCCATAAGCATTCCCATTCCGCCGCCGTACGGGGTATCGTCAACGCGGTTGTGCTTGTTGTTCGCGTAGTCTCTGATATTATGCAGCTTTACCTCGATAGCTCCGCTTTTGCGTGCCCTGCCGATAATGCTTTCGGAAAGCACGGTATCGCAAAGCTGAGGAAACAGCGTAAGTATGTCAAATCTCATCGGGGAACATCCCTTCGATAGGAGTGATGAATATACCTTTTTCAAGGTCAACTTCCTTCACAAATTCGTCGACCGCGGGCATAAGGACCTCGCCGTTTGCGGTCTTTATCTCATAAACGTCGGAGGCGCCTCTGTTCATAACGTCGGTAAGAGTACCGTAAAGCTTACCGCTTACGGCATCATAGACCTTTAGTCCTATAAGATCGGCTATAAAATGCGACCCCTCTTCGAGAGGAAGATCCTCACGGCGCGCATAAAGCATTCTTCCCTTTAATCTTTGCGCCGCCTCAATAGTATTAATATCTTCGAGAGCGAGCAGGATGACCGCGCCGTGCTCATGTGCGCTTATTACCTTATGGGCGACATAGTTACCGTTTTCTTCGGTAAACACCTCTTCAAGGGAACAGAAAACGTCCACACTGTCACAAAGATGACCAATGCGCATCATTCCTTTAACGCCGTGGGTGTTCTGTATCTTTCCGCATTCAAGAAATTCTTTTAACATCGTTATAGTACCACACTTTCCAAAATATTGCAACCGTTTAATTTAAAGCCGTAAGCTTTGCGTAGCTGCCCATCAGGCGCTTATGTCCCGCAGTATCGAACTCAACGTCATAAAGCACGTCTCCTCCCATGGGGGTAACAGCTGAAACCGTACCCGCACCGAAGGTGAGGTGCGATACTCTGTCACCGACGTTAAATGCCTTGACCTTGGGTATTTGCTTTGCTCCGCCGCCGTATGCGGGCGCTGAATAGCCTGTACGCACACCGTAAGCGGTTCTGGATGCCGTCTGATTGCCGAAAACGTAATGCTGTTCTCTTTTGGGCATCTTATCCTCCATCTGTATGCAAGAGGAAGGTATCTCATCAACAAATCTGCTTCTCGGATTATGCCCCGTTCTTCCGTAAAGAAGGCGCTCGTTTGTATAAGTTATTGTAAGCTTTTTCCGCGCACGGGTTATGGCAACGTAGGCTAGCCTGCGCTCCTCGTCAAGCTCTGCAGGCTCCATTATTGACCGCATACCGGGAAAAAGACCGTCCTCCATACCGGGAAGGAACACGTGCTCAAACTCAAGTCCTTTCGCGCTGTGGATAGTCATAAGAACGACTGCGTCTGCCGTTTCGTCATATTTATCAATATCCGAAACGAGCGCAACTTCCTCGAGAAAGCCGAAAAGCGAGGGCTCCTCCGTGCGTTTTTCATATTCAACGCCTGCGGAAACAAGCTCTTCAAGGTTATCTATACGGTCCTTCTCCGCCTCGCCCGCATCAACAAGCATCTGCTTGTATCCGGTACGAACAATCGTTCTTTCGATAAGCTCGGAAACCGACACGGTTTCGGCAAGCTCGGTAAGCTCGTCTATCATATCGGTAAATGCAACGAACTTTGAAGTGTAATTCTTAAGATAAATGAATTCACCCGAGCGCTTCATGGCCTCAAAGATAGACATTCCGTTCTCGGATGCTATCTGAGCCGCCGCCTCAACTGCGGCATCGCCTATTTTTCTCTTAGGCTCGTTTACGATCCTCTTAAGACGGAGATCGTCGCCGTGATTGCATATAAGGCAGAGGTATGCGATGATATCCCTGATCTCCTTGCGGTCATAGAATCGTGTGCCGCCCAACACACGGAACGGAAGTCCGCTTTTTGCAAGCACAGACTCTATGCTGTTCGCTTGAGCATTAACTCTGTAAAGAATTGCGTGATCGGAGTATTTCGCTCCGTCCGCAACCGCTTTTTCGATAGCGGAGCAGATAAAACGCGCCTCCGCGTTCTGGTCTTTTACCTTACAGCACTGTATCTTATCGCCCTCATCTCCGTCCGTCCAAAGGCTCTTGCCGTGGCGGGCGCTGTTATGGGAGATAACTCCGTTTGCCGCATCAAGTATCATTGACGTGCTTCTGTAATTCTGCTCAAGCTTGATTACTCTTGCATCGGGGAATGCGCGGTCAAAGCCAAGGATATTTTCTACCGTAGCACCGCGGAATGCGTATATACTTTGGTCGTCGTCGCCAACTACCATAAGATTGCGGTAACCTGCGGAAAGCAAAAAGCAGAGGCGGAACTGCGCAACGTTGGTATCCTGATACTCGTCCACGCATATATACCTGTATCTTCTGCGGTATCTTTCCAGTACATCCTGATTTTCTTCGAGCAGACGAACGGTGTTCATAATAATATCGTCAAAATCCATTGCGTTGCTTGCAAGCAAACTGCGCTGGTATACTTCATAGACCCTCGCGGCGTCCTTTTCCTTTTCGCCCTTTGCCTCTGCGGCAAAATCAGAGGGAGTGAGAAGCCTGTCCTTTGCACGGCTGATTATTGTCTGGCACACCTTGGGCTCAAGCACCTTATCATTGATGCGAAGCTCCTTAATTATGGTCGATATAAGGCGCTTTGAATCATCCGTGTCATAAACGGTAAACGAAGGTGCATATCCTATAAGGCCCGCATCCCTGCGAAGCATACGAAGGCATACCGAGTGGAAGGTTCCCGCAGTTACCTCGTCTCTTCTCTCGCCCTCGGCGCATTCCTCGGGGTAAAGCAGTGCGGCAAGGCGGCTTTTCATCTCGTTTGCGGCTTTATTTGTAAAGGTAATGGCAAGCACAGACCAAACGGGGGCGGGATCTTCCGCAAAATCGGGGAGAAACTGTTCAAGCTCCTCAGCGGTAAGCTCCAAAAGCGCTGCGCGGTAATCTTCTATAAGCTCCTCATCCACTCCGTCCGGAACACGGTTTGAAAAATATGCGTTGCCGTATTTTACTATAAAGGCAATGCGGCGCACAAGCACGGTAGTTTTTCCGCTTCCGGCACCTGCAAGCACAAGAAGCGGACCTTCGGTAGTAAAAACAGCCTCGCGCTGTTTACCGTTAAGCCCCGCATAGACCTTATCAAACATCTTTCTTTTAAGGGACAGATACTCCCTTGTAAGCTCGTCTCTGTTCATCACTGATCCTTGGTTAATATAATTCATAATATTTTACCACCGATTATGTTATTGTGCAAGAGAAAAATAATAAAATTTGGCATTGACACGTTAGTA
>JAZQFL010000041.1:0-6476 GCA_045539485.1 Eubacteriales bacterium | reverse complement strand
ATACAGGCACTCGCTCTCGCCCTCGGCGTCATACCGCTTTGGCTTACCGCAAAGCGGCTCGGTATTTCAAATAAGGTCACAGCACTTTTCTGCGTTGTTTATCTCTTCCACCCCGCGCTGATGGGCGGCTGCATGTACGATTTCCACGAAAACTGCTTTCTCCCCGTTATGATACTGTGGACGGTATATTTTGCGGAAAAGAACAAGCTTGTCCCCGCAATCATCTTTTCCCTGCTTACGTGCTCAGTAAAAGAGGATGCGGCGGTATATATTGCATTCCTCGGTCTGTTTTTACTGCTTTCGGGCAGGCGAAAGGCTGTCGGCGCTTCAATTACCGTTTTCGCCGTTGCATATTTCCTTGTTGCGTGCGCATATCTCGATGCCAAGGGTCTCGGCGTTATGGCTTGGAGATATAACCACATCTCTTCAGACGGAACTCTTACTGGAGTTATCATTACCGCGATAAAGGATCCCTTCAAGGTTATCAAGGAATGCTTCAGTGCGGAAAAATTCCAATTTGCGGTCATGATGCTTCTGCCGCTCGGACTGCTTCCGCTGTTCACAAAAAAGATATCCCGCTACATTCTCTTCGGCGGTCTTGTGCTTGTAAATCTGATGCCGAATTGGCAGTATCAGTATTCGCTAGATTTTCAGTACGTTTTCGGTACTCTTGCGCTTCTTGTATACGCATCAATGCTCAATTACAAGGAGCTTACCCCCAAGGTTCGCCGCAGTCTTGCATCCTTTGCCTGCACCGCGTGCGTTCTTGCCGCCTCCGCGCGTATGCCTTCGCAGCTCAATTACGTTAAATACCTCGACGAGCTTTCCGAAGAAATTGAAGTGCTTGACGAGGCAATGACCTATGTGCCCGACGACGCTTCCGTTGCGGCGACCACCTTCCTTGTTGCCCACCTATCGGAGCGCGACGTTATCTACGAGCTTGGCAACACCTACGATATCAGCGATAAGATAGACAGTGTTGAATACCTCGTTATCGACCTCAGATACACCGAATGGGATGCCCTCCCCGCAAAATACGCAAAGCTCGGATATATCCCCGTATTCAGAGATGATGACATTGTGTGCGTAATGAAACGCTCCTTAGAGTAAAATCGATCAGCCTCAGCTTCTATCCGCAAGCTGAGGCTGATTCTTTATTTCGCATAAGTTATTTTTGCGTGCCGGTGTTATAGACCTCTATCTCTGCGATCTGCATACGGTGTTTGTTGCTGTCCGAGGGCTTTGTGCGCAGCTCGGTTGCCAAAAATCTTACATATCTTGCCTTTACCGTGTCAAAATCAAAGATCTGCATTTCGGTAGTCGGTATCGGATAATCGTCTTCTCTATACACCGCAGTCCAATACTGCCCGTCCTCCGAAACCATGAGCACAAATCCTTTGGGGAAGGCATAGCACTTGCCGCCCTTTGCTGCACCTGCAGGCATTATCTGTATTTGATCTATCTCATATACAGCACCGAGATCCACTCCGATCCACTCCTCATGCGGAAGCGCAGTAGCAAAATTTGACGTCCAGCCGCATACCTCGCCGCTTCGCAGATTGTATCTGTCTCCGTCAGTAAGCTTATTCTCGTGCCAAGCACCGCTGTTAAGTGTCGAAGACACGGCAACTGCTCCGTGCAAAGCAAGATTTCCCTTTCTGAGCACGCTTACGGTATCGCCTGCGTTTTCGGAGTCTTCATTTTCCTCTTTTTTTTCAACAGGCTTCGGTATAAGGTCATCGTTAACGGGAAATTTTCCCGCATCCATCACAAACGAATAGCTGCCCGAGGGAACGGTGAGATATTCGCCGTTCTCCGTTATGCACGGATATCCGGAAATATCTGCCGCCGCAGGGAGATAAACGGATGCAGTTGTGCCGACAGGAACCGTGATGTCCCAAACAAGCTTGTTGTCCTCAGTGAAGTACCAATGGCTATTAAGCGTTCCGCGAACTGTTTGCAGAGAATAATCCACATAACCTATCTCGGGATGTATCTCGGGCTTAAGAACTACGGTTTCATATCCGTTTGAAAAGTCCGCTACGCCCGCAAGGTTCTTATAAAACCAATCTGTATAAGTTCCAAGGAAGAAATGGTTGCGTGAACGGGCATTGGAGTCATAGCTCTCCCAGCAGGTATTGGCACCAAGCTTTATCCAATATCCCCAAGAGGGATAGGTATCCTGCATAATAAGTGCCATTGCAAGATCACCGTATCCGTATTTCGAAAGCATGGGAAGAATATACTTTGTGCCTACCGCGCCTACATCGAGATGATTGCCCTTTGCCTTTATATCGTCTACGATGCTCTTTCCAACACTTTCCTCATATTCCTCGGGGCAAAGACCGAACATCAGAGGAATGATATTTGATGCCTGGCGGTATTTTGTCCTTCCCACATCGTAAGTTTCGTTCCAATAACCGGTATCGTAGTATCCGAGCTTTTTGTTATAGAACTTTTCATTGAACGCTTCGTATATCTTTTCCATTGCGGCGCGATACTCTGCGGCATCTTCGCTTTTACCAAGAAGCTCTGCCATTTCCGTCATTTCACCAAGAGTGCGGTAAACGTAAGCAGTGCCTATAATGCCTGCCCCCTCGGGTGCGTGAGTAGTTTTTCCCGTTGTGTATAATCCGGAAGGGTTGGGAGACATCCAATCGGCATAGCTGCCCGTGGTCCAGACCCAGCCGTTTGCCTTTATGGAATTAACGTAATCAAGCGTTTGCAGGCGGATGGTACCGTAATGCTCCTCTATAGCCGAGGTAATACCGTTAACGTGCCAATTCTCGTAATATCCGTTTATAAATATTGAGGACCAGATCGGAATGCTTGACCCTCCGCTGTATGCGGCAGGCGCGGTCTGCGCAACCACCCCCTTGGCGTTTGTCGAATCTTCAAAATCCACTAGGATCTTCCGTATTACATTTGAAAAATCGTAGTTGAAGTTAAACGAATCAAGAGCGAAATTCACGTCTCCCGTCCAGCCGTTCTTTTCGTACACCGGAGTATCGGTAAGCTTGCCCTGAAGATTGTTCATAACGGTGCGAAGCATCATTTCGTGCATATAGTTGATGCGCTCATTGCCCGTTTCGAACTCCGAAACATCGCGTATATCGTTAGCGATAAGATAGCATTCCACGTCATCCGCGGTAAGCTTTCCGGGATAATTATCAATTTGAATGTACTCATATCCCTTATAGGAATACTTCGGCTCGTATATGTCTTCTCCGCCGCTTGTAATGAACCCGTCAACCTGCAAAAGATAACCGTTAACCGGCACTTCTACAAATCCGAATGCATCAAGCTTTTCGCCATACACAATTCTTATGCTTGTTCCCACGGGTGCTTTAAAGGCTATCCTTGCCCAGCCCGAGGTCATCACGGGATTCTTTATAACATAAGTACCGTTACCCTTGTCGGTAACTGTTGGCTTAAAGGTTTTAAGGCGGCGTATCGGCTCAACGTTTTCGAAAACGAGATCGCCCTTTGGCGCGTCTGCAAGCCTTGCGTTTTTCCACGCGCTGTCATCAAATTCTGCGGCAGTCCAGCCCCTTACCTCTTGCCTTGCATCATAATACTCGCCCTTATAAACATTGTTATAAGTTACAGGCCCGTATTCATAAGTCTTCCAGCTTCCATCGGTTACTATAATGTCGTTGCTGCCGTCCGTATACCGGACATGCAGTTCCAAAAGAAGCTTCGGATCATCGCGGTAAACTGCGGTGTTCCAGTTCATCCACGTATAAAAATCGCAGTTGTAAAAATAATCACCAAGCTCAACAGCAATCGCATTTCCCCCCGAGGAAAGCATTTCCGTTACGTCATATACACGGTAATGCACCGTATCCTCATACTGTGTATGCGAGGGATTAAGTACACTGTCATCGGGCAGCTTGCCGTTAACGTAAAGCTCGTAAAGACCGAGACCGGATACGTATATCCTTGCTTCTTTAACGTCTTTCCCGACATTGAATGTTTTACGAAGCCTCGGAGCGGAGCCGCCCACGTTAACTTGCATGGTATCGGGCATTGCAACATTGAACTTCCAAGCACCGCTTCCATAGGAAATGCATTGGTCGGGCACAGACCACGAAGCCTCGTTAACACTGCCTATCCGTTCCCAACCCGATGTGGAGGTTACGGTCTTTGAGCATCTCCATCTTTTGTCCGTAACTACCCTATCAACACTTCCGTCGGTATATCGTATCTCAATTTTGGCGATGAATCCCGCGCTCGAGCCTGTATCGATCACCCTTGCGCCGAAAACATTATCGCCCGCCTGAACAAAACGCGTAATATTTACTACCTTGGCTTTTTTCCACGCATTTGTTTCTTTATTTACGTTCAGAACACTGCAAGCATTGACAAAGAGATATCCGTAATCATCCATTGTGGAGGCAAGCAGGACCTCGTCCACCTCTTTATCCTCGTCAACGTTAAAGTGATATCTGAAATATGTTGTTGAACCCGCACCGCTCTTCAGCCAGATCCAATTAGCTCCTTTCAAGTCAATATCACACGGAACAGTATCGCCGTCGGTAATACCTATCCACTTTGCGTTCCACTCATTATCATTAATAATGCCCGTCTCGAATTTGGACACGTCACTCCAAGCGCTCTCGCCCTTTTCGTCCCATACCTGCACGGCAAAGAAGTACTCAGTGCGCGACTTGAGGGTATCTCCGCCGTACTTGATATCGTAATTACAGTTCCCCTCTGTCTTTCCGCTGTCCCATATGTCGCCCTCACGCGCTTCCGCTTTTGCGGATGTGGAAGCAACGATAATACGGTACGCACTCTGTGCCCTGCCGTATCCGTCCATTTTATTTATCCAACGAAACGTAGGCAAAATGTCGATCCCAAGCGGTTCAACAAGATTATTCACCTTAAGGTCAGTAATGTACATATCAACACTCTCCCCATCATTTTCGATAATTGAATTTTCTGTTGTATCCGCATCGGTCGTGAAGCTATGCTCCGCACACGAGGCGAGAAGCATGCCTCCGCACAGTACAAGGCAGGCAAATTGTAACGGTATATTTTTCATTCGTATACTCCGTAATATTTCGTTTCGCTTAAATTATAGCAAAAGCATGATAAAAAGAAAACAACTTGATTTGCTTGAATACATCACTGTTTTGAAAATTTAACAACCTTATTCGCACTTGACTTTTTGTACTGCAACAATGTAGAATAACACAACGGAGGGATGATAATGAAACAAGAGCTACTATCAAGGCTGACACAAATAAACGAGGAAGAGCAAACGATACTTGACGGAGCGTCCGCTATTGATCGCGAGCTTTATATGCAAAGCAAAAGAAATGTAATCAATGCAAAAAAGCTTATCGATGACGGAAAGCTTATCACGTTTCGACCGCACACACGTTTTATCCGATTCCCGCGCCACACGCACGACTTCGTTGAGATAGTGTATATGTGCAAGGGAGAAACGGTTCATTTTGTCAATGATAAAACGATAAGGCTTCAGGAGGGGGAAACTCTTATCTTGAATCAACACGCAACGCAAGAGATACTCCCTGCAGGAAAAAACGATATCGCCGTCAACTTCATCGTAATGCCTGTTTTTTTTGAAAAGGTGCTAAAAATGATGGAAGAAGAGACTCCGCTCCGCCGTTTTATCATCGAATGCATCGCGGGTAAAAAAAGCACGGACGGTTACCTGCTCTTCAAAACCTCAAACGTTACGCAAATAGAAAATCTATTTGAAAATCTTATCGTTTCTTTCCTTGAAAAATCACCGAACAAACGAAAAACAAACGAGCTTACGCTGCAGCTTTTGTTGCTTGAATTTATAACCCACGCCAATCTGCTTGATAAGGTAAGCAGCGAAAACGTCATTCTTTTGGAAACCTTTAAATACATCGAGCACAATTTCAAAAGCGGCACCCTATCCGAGCTTGCAAGTCTCCTGCATTACGATCTTCATTGGCTTTCGCGCGAGATCAAAAGAAAAACGGGCAAAAATTTTACAAGGCTTTTACAGGAAAAGCGCCTGTCGCAGGCATGCTACCTGCTAACAAATTCAAATATGAAAATTTCGGATATTGCTGCAGAAATAGGATATAACAACACAAATTATTTCCACAAAATTTTCGAGGCCAGATACGGAACCTCTCCGAAAAAGTTTAGGACAACGGCAAAGCTTATATAAAGACGGTCGGAGCAGCAACTGATCACTGTTCCGACCGCCCGGGTCCATATTTCTCTGCGTGTTTTTTTATCGCTTCAAACGATTCGTCGCTTATAACATGCTCTATCTTGCACGCATCTTCCTTTGCCGTATCCTCGGAAACGCCGAGACGGACAAGAAGCGCGCTTATTACCGTATGGCGCTCAAAGATCTTTGCCGCCACCTCGTGCCCTTCCGGGGTAAGCGTGATATATCCGCCGCCGTCAACATTTATAAATCCGCCGTTTTTAAGAAGTCCGACAGCGCGGCTGACGCTGGGCTT
>JAZQFL010000040.1:0-5119 GCA_045539485.1 Eubacteriales bacterium | reverse complement strand
GTATATATATGCAGCGTATAGACTCGGAAACGGGCTTGCTTCACAAAACGGATACAAAGCAGTACCGTATTGCCGACGCACCCGACGGAATGGAAGCGCCGTATCTTATAAAGCGCGGTGATTATTACTATCTCTTTGTTGCGATGGGCGGACTTAAAAAAGGTACGTATTACTGGGCAGTTGGCAGAAGCAAGAATCTGACAGGTTCGTACGTTGATAAAGACGGCAAGTCAATGCTTTCCGGTAACACCTCCCGCCTCACGGAATGGAAGGACGGTGTGCAGGGTGTCGGCCACGCACAGCCCTTCCTTGATGACGACGGACAGTGGTATATGGTCTCCGAATCTTGGGAAGATCGCTCTGTCGATACTCCTCCCATAAAGCTACATATCAGTACGATAGTGTGGAACGAGGCGGGATGGCCAGTTACGGCTATATCCTCCAACCTACTTGGCGAGCTCGCCGAAAAATAAAGATCAGAGGAGAATTTATGAAGAAAATATTTGCTCTTACAGCATTCGCTCTTTTGACCGGAATCGTATTATCAGCATGCGGAGGGGATAAGCCTCCGGTTACAGATACACCCGATACTCAAACAACGACAGAAGCACCCGTTACCGATGCTCCGCCCGCGGATGACAAGGCAGAGGTCGAGGAAGGCGCATATTACTGCTTCCGTACAGAGGATCTGTTCTGTATCGGCGGCGAGACCTTCGGCACTGTATCCGGCGAGAACGTCGGAATACGCGGCTACAGAAAGAATTTAGACCAGCTTTGGTCGTTTATAAAACTTGAAGACGGTACGTATAAAGTAAAGAATGCTTCTTCAGGTCTTTATCTTTCCGTACGTTTGAAATCGGAAAAAGAGTCCGCACCCATTATACTTTCTATTGAAAATGAAAATCACGGACAGCGCTGGGAAACTGTTAAGAGCGGAGACGGTGTGATCCTCCGATCTGCAGACACAAATGCATATATTGCAATCAAGGAGCCCGACGGCGAATCTGTTGCCATACAGAGACTGAGCGATAGCGATGCGACCGTTTGGACTATGAAAAAGGAGCTTGATGCGGGCACCGAGCTTCCCGAGATACTCAGGCTTGAGGGTGACTATATGGCGCCCGCAAGCTGCCCCGAGATAATAAAGTATAATGGCGTTTACTACAACATAAATATGACGGGCGGAATGAAGGTAAAGATGTCTGCCGACCTCATTAACTGGAAGAACGTCGGTACCGTATTCAGCACCAAGCCCTCTTGGATAAAAAATGAGATAGGCTCGGATTCCATTTGGGCTCCCGGCTTTTATATGGTAGGCGGCAAGCTTCGTATCTACTACTGCGCTTCCTCCTCCGGCTCGCGTAATTCGCTCATCGGACTTGTTGATTGCAACGATCCCCGAGGCGGATACGTTGACAGAGGAATGGTAATACGCTCCTATGCAAAGGGAACATCTGAGGAAACTCCTTATAACTGCATCGACCCCAATATCTTTGTAGATGATGACGGACAGACCTATCTTGTTTGGGGATCATACGCCGAGGGCATATATATGCGCCGCATAGACGAGAACACCGGTAAGTTCGTTGAAAACGATACCGAAATGTGGAAGCTTGCGGATGCACCCGACGGCATGGAGGCTCCGTACCTTGTAAAGCACGGCGATCACTACTACTTATTCGTGGCAATGGGCAATATGTCCAAGAATGAAAATTACCATTGGGCAGTCGGCAGAAGCGAAAGTCTGTTCGGTCCTTACGTTGATAAAAAGGGAAGATCGATGCTTGATGGCTATACCTCTGCGCTTACCGAATATAAACCCGGAGTTCAGGCTACGGCTCACGCACAGCCATTTCTTGATGATGACGGAACATGGTATATGGTATCCGAGATGTGGATGGACCGTTCCGATCCCAACAAAAAGATCCAGCTTCACATAAGCAAGATGGTATGGAACGACGAGGGGTGGCCCGTTACCCCACTGTCAACAAATCTGGTTGACGAGATACTCGGTAAAAAATAACGGTGAGTTATGAAAAAGGTATTTCTATTAATTATGCTTGCGGCTGTTGTTTTCGGAGCATATGCTTGCGGCAACGGAGCCGATCCCGGTACCGCACGGCCGACGGGATCCACAGATCTAGTAACAGACATACCGGAGGAAAATGTTATGGGCGAAAAGACAACGCTTGAAAACGGCGCGGTATATTCGATCGTAAATGATTCCTATTACGGCATCGGAGGCGAGACCTTCGGTACCGTTGTCGGCGAATTTGCCGATATGCGCGGATTCAGAGGCGATCTTGACCAGCTCTTCCGCGCAATTGATAACGGCGACGGAACGTATAAGCTCGAAAATCTTTCCTCGGGACTCTACCTTTCGGTGCGAGCGGCCACCTCAAGAGATAATGCAAAAACGCTTCTTACCGTTGAAACGACCGTGCACGCGCAGAGCTGGTCGGTCTATAAAGAGGGAAGCAAGTATTACTTACGCTGTGCAGAAACGGGTACTTGGCTTGCAAATGAAAAACCCGATGATTTCTGCCAACCCGTAATGCGTGCAGAACAGAGCGATGCTACCTTGTGGACCTTAAAGAAGCAAGCAGATAAGGATATGAAATTTCCGCGTATATTGCGCCTTGAGGGTGATTACGTATCTGCTTCCAGCTGCCCCGAGATCGTAAAGCATAACGGAGTTTACTATAATTTCAATCAATCGGGCGGTATTGCCGTTAAGAAGTCCGCAGACCTTATCAATTGGACAAAAATAGGCAGCGTGTTTGATACTAAACCCGCTTGGATAAAAGCGGAGATAGGTTCCGATTCGATTTGGGCGCCGGGCTGTTACAAGGTGGGCGACAAATGGCGCGTTTACTACGCCGCATCCTCTCTCGGCTCACAGAATTCCGTTATCGGAATGGCGTATGCCGAAACGCCCGCAGGACCCTATACAGATTGCGGAATGGTCATCCGCTCGCACACCGGTGACCCTTATAACTGTATCGACCCCTGCATCTTTACGGATGACGACGGACAGACTTACTTTATTTGGGGCTCCTACTGGACGGGCATTTATATGCGCCGTCTTGATAAGGAAACGGGACTTCTGCTTGAAGGAAGCGGCGAGCAATGGCACCTTGCGCAGGGAGATAAGCAGATGGAGGCGCCGTACCTTATAAAGAAGGACGGATATTACTACCTGTTTGTTGCAATGGGCAATCTCTCCAAAAACGAGAGCTACCATTGGACGGTAGGCAGAAGCGAAAGTCTGTTTGGCCCGTACGTTGATAAAAACGGAAAGCCGATGCTGGAAAACAATTCCTCGCGCCTTACCGCGTACAAGCCGGGAGTTCAGGGACTTGCGCACGCGCATCCCTTCCTTGACGATGACGGTCAGTGGTATATGGTCGGCGAGTGCTGGAAGGACAGAACCGACCCTAACCGCAAGGTACAGCTTCACATCAGTACAATAGTATGGAACGATGAGGGATGGCCTGTTACCGCGCTTTCCGCCGACCTTATCGACGAATTAAACGGAAAAAATTGAATTAATTGAATTAAATAAATTTACATATATCAACTTGGAGGAAAAAATGAAAAAGGCAGTTTTACACACCGATAAGTATTTCGGCAGCACCGATATCGACAAGAGAGTGTACGGCTCTTTTGCCGAGCATATGGGCCGTCTTGTATACGGCGGTATCTACCAGCCCGGTCATCCTACTGCTGACGAGAACGGCTTCCGTCAGGACGTTATCGACCTTGTTAAGGAGCAGGGAGTTACTACCGTAAGATATCCCGGCGGTAACTTTGTTTCCGCTTACAGATGGGAGGATACCGTAGGCCCCCGCGAGCTTCGCCCCGTTTGCACCGAGCCCGCTTGGAAGAGCCTTGAGTCTAACCAGTTCGGTCTTAACGAGTTTATGACCTGGTGTAAGAAGACTAACATCGAGCCTATGATGGCAATCAACCTCGGTACCCGCGGCGCTGATGCCGCACGCGGAGTGCTTGAGTACTGTAACTTCAACGTAGGTAAGTACGCAGAGATGCGTAAGAGCCACGGTTATGCCGATCCCCACAACGTAAAGATGTGGTGCCTCGGTAACGAGATGGACGGCGTATGGCAGATCGGCCACCGTTCCGCTGACGAGTACGGTTCTATCGCAGTTCAGACCGGTAGACTTATGAAGCGCCTTGATCCTACCCTCGAGCTTATCGCTTGCGGTAGTGCGGGTGTTGTTGTTCCCACCTTCTGCGCTTGGGATGCTACCGTTATGGAGCACTGCTACGATACCGCAGACTACATTTCCGTACATACTTACTTTGATAACAGAAACAAGAACGAGCAGGACAGCGCAAACTTCATAGCTGCCTCTAACGCTCTTGACAATCAGATCAAGTCCGTTATCGCAACCGTTGACCACGTTCGCGCTAAGCTCAGAAAGAAGACCTACGTAAACCTATCCGTTGACGAGTGGAACGTAGTTTACAGACCTCACGGTAAGGTTCCGCCTCAGGAGTGGACCTTCGCTCCTCACGAGATCGAGGACGTATACAACCTTGAGGATGCTCTCCTTGTTGCATCTCTTATGATGACTATGCTCCGCCATGCAGACCGCGTAAAGATCGCTTGCCAGGCTCAGCTTGTTAACGTAATCTCCCCCATTATGACAAGCGATGACAGCGTATGGCGCCAGACCATCTACTATCCCTTCGCAGATATGAGCCGCTATGCAAGAGGCAGAGTGCTTCCCATGGCTGTTGAGTGCGATAAGTATGAGGCAGGCATCTACGGCGATGCTAACTACATCGACGCTCTCCTTACCGAAACTCCCGAGGAAGAGACCCTTGCACTCTTCGTTGTTAACCGCGAGCTTCACGACAGCACCGAGATCACCCTTGACCTCCGTCAGTACGAGGGCTACAAGGTAGTAAGCCACAGCGTTCTTAACAGCGAGGGACTCCGCGACGTAAACACCGAGGCGGAGCCCAATAAGGTTGCTCCTCACGCTGGTAACGCTAAGGTTGAGGACGGTATCCTTACCGCGGTTCTCGAGAACCACTCCTACAACTGCATAGTTCTTAAGAAGGCGTAAGTTTAAATAGAAAAGAAGCATCC
>JAZQFL010000039.1:0-3347 GCA_045539485.1 Eubacteriales bacterium | reverse complement strand
TAACCCGCTCGGCTGCCGCTACCTTTGCCGTTACCGATATAAAGAAGGCAACCGAGATACTTGAAGCGTATAAAGAGGAGCTTTATGCGGGTCTTTGCGACGAGGATAAGGCAGGCTTCAATTTTACCCTTGAGCGCGTGCTTGCACCCGAAAAGATGCTCTCCCGCGAGGACTCCCGCCGCTGTGCGGAGTTCGTTTCCATTCTTCCTTACGGGGCATTGGAGTTTAACGAGGATCTCGGAATCGTGGAAACAAGTGCAAATATCGGTATCGTAAAGCTGACGGAGGAGGGTCTTTCCGTTTCCATGCTCTGCCGCAGTGCAAGCGACGATAAGCTGGACGGAGTTGACTACATCGTTACCTCTCTCTGCATCTTCCACGGTGCGGAAAAATCCGAAAGAAACCGCTATCCCGGCTGGGCATATTCTAAAAACAGCGCCCTTTGCGCAGAGTACGGCGATGCGTACGAAAAGGTGTTCGGTGCGCGCCCCAAGGTGCAAGGCATCCACGCGGGACTTGAATGCGGAATCTTCAAAAAGAAGGCGCCCGATATGGATATGATATCTATCGGCGCAAATATGCACGATATCCATACCCCGCGCGAGAGAATGTCTGTTTCTTCGTGCGAGCGGATATGGAAGGTGCTTCTTACCCTTCTCCTGCCTTAAAAATTCTTCCGCCTAATTTCGTTGCAGGTCACAAGGCACGACCTCAGCGTATGAAAATACGCTATCGCCCGGACGCAACTTCTTTCTTCGTCTGTAAAACAATTTTACGTCGTCAGGAATACCGTGGATCTTAATTTCATAAAATCAAGAGTTCGGTAAATATTTTTTACCAAAACGAAAAAATATTTACCGAACTGCAATCGATCATAAAAACACAGCCCAAACGCGCGTCATTGCGTTTGGGCGGTTCTTTTATATTTCGATGCTTTTTACTATTTCGTATATCCTATCGGATATTTCGTCTATGCCTTCCGAAGCATCAACGAATTCGATGCGCTGTTCGGGGCGGGCGGCTTTTACCTTGGTTAATACGTCGATGTACTTTTCTCTTGCCTTTACAAGCATTTCGGTGTTCTGCTCGTATATCTCGGCTTCGGTGCTTCTGCCCATTACGCGGCTGTGGCTCACCTTGGGGTCGATGTCAAGGAAGATACACACGTCGGGTGTGCGGATATCGGGGCAGTTGAAGTTGGCGTCAAACACCCAGTCAAAAAGCTCGGGTGTGCCCTGATAAACAAGGGAGGAATAGTAGTATCTTGTGCATATAACGTCAGAACCGCGGGCAAGGAGTGCGTCAATGCCCAGCTTTTCGTCCTTGTTGTGCATTATTCTGTCCGTAAGGAACAGCCCCGCGATCGCGGAATCGGGCATTTTTGTTTTGCCCTTAAGCACGGAGGCAAGCAATGCTCCCGCGCGCGTCGGCGCGTGGCTTGCCTTGCAGGTCGGCTCGCTCGTTATAAAGGCATATCCGCCGTTCTCGGCTATTCTTTTTTTGAGTATCTTTACCTGCGTGGTCTTTCCGCAGCCGTCAATTCCCTCGATAACGATAAATCTGCCGCGCTTCTGTGCGCTTTCGTTACACATATCAGCCCTCGATCTTGAATTTTGTTCCCTCGGGAGTGTCGATAAGGGTAATGCCCTCCTGTGCAAGCTGATTACGGATAGCATCAGCCTCGGCATAGTTCTTTGCCTTCTTTGCTTCCTTGCGCTTTTCGATCATCTCAAGGATGTAAGCGGTGCGGGGGTCGGCATTGTCTGCCGCGTTCTCCTCTTCCTTTGCCTGCTTTTCCTTAAGTCTGTTTGCGGCGCCGATAAGGTCAAGCGCAAGCACGCGGTCAAAGTCTGCGATAAGGGCAAGCTTTGCCTTGCCGCTGATATCGGCCTTAAGCGTGTCGTAGAGTGCGGTAACTGCAAGGGAGGTGTTTACGTCGTTTGCAAGCGCTGCCATAAAGTTTTCGCGGCACTTTTCGGCACCCTCGCCGCCAACCTCGCCCTCGTCCTTTATCGCGGCAATGCGGGCAACCAGCTTTTCGTAAGCGGCTACGGCATTGTCAAGGTTCTCATAGGTAAAGGTAAGGGACTTGCGGTAATGGGAGCCGAGGCAGAAGAAGCGGTATGCAAGCGGGTCATAGCCCTTGCTCTCCAAAAGGGAAACGGTAAGGAATTCGCCCTTGGACTTACTCATCTTTCCGCTTGCGTCGTTAAGATGGAGCACGTGGAACCAGTAGTTGCACCACTTGTGTCCAACAAATGCCTCGCTCTGCGCTATTTCGTTTGTGTGGTGGGGAAAAGCGTTGTCGATTCCGCCGCAGTGTACGTCAAGGTATTCGCGGAGGTGCTTCATGGAGATGCAGGAGCACTCGATATGCCAGCCGGGATAACCGATGCCCCAGGGGCTGTCCCATTTAAGCTCCTGATCCTCGAACTTGGATTTGGTGAACCACAAAACGAAGTCGGTCTTGTTTCTCTTTGCGTTATCCTTTTCAACACCCTCGCGCACGCCCTCTGCAAGGTCCTCCTCGCGGAAATCGTTGAAAACATAGTAGTTTTCAAGCTTGGAGGTGTCAAAATACACGTTGCCCTCGGAAATATATGCATAGCCCTTTTCAAGCAGGCTTTCTATGACCTTGATGAACTCGTCAATGCAAGAGGTTGCGGGTACAACGGTCTCGGGGCATTTGATATTAAGCTTGCGGCAGTCCTCAAAGAACGCGTCGGTGTAGAACTTTGCTATCTCAAGCACCGTCTTCTTCTCGCGCTTTGCGCCCTTGAGCATCTTATCCTCGCCCTCGTCGGCATCGGAGGTGAGGTGGCCCACGACGGGGATGTTCATGACGCGATGGACATCGTAGCCGGCGTAGCGCATATACTTCTCCAGCACGTCCTCCATGAGGTAGGAGCGGAGGTTACCGATATGGGCAAAATGGTACACAGTAGGGCCGCAGGTATACAGCTCCACATGACCGGGGGTATGGGTCTTGAATTCTTCCTTTTTACGGGTAGCAGAGTTATACAGGTACATAGTGCTTCTCCTTTATATACATTATTATAATATAGTATCTGAAATAAAAAACGCCTCTCACGCCCGAAGGCATGAGAGGCGATGATCACTCGCGGTTCCACTCTCGTTTGTCGCTCTTGTTGGCACTTGTGACGCAGGCCACACGGCGGGCATCTTCATCCCGCGCGCTCGCGGACGCACTTTCCTCCCCACGCTGTAAGGCGGCTTGCAGCCGACGACCGCCTCTCTCTACACAGCGACACGGGAAGTACTCTTTCCGGTCTTTGCGCTATTCGATTGGCACATATTGTATCAATCTTTCCCGCTTCTGTCAAGTG
>JAZQFL010000038.1:0-5465 GCA_045539485.1 Eubacteriales bacterium | reverse complement strand
AATTTAATTGAAATATTTAATATAATAGTGTATAATACTCTAATATGAGCAAATCTCGTATATCATAACACAGTTTTTTTGTGTTTTCAAGCGTTTTTCCGAAATGGAGGTCGAGGTATGTTTGAAAAGCTTGCCAAGCTCATAAAAAAAGAACCCAAGCCGGGTACACGCGCCTTCCGTGAGATGATGGCAAAGAAGATAGACGGCAGACATATCCGTTACGTTACCGAGCGTGTTGACAACGTGGAAAACGTTATAGGGCGCGACGGCTCGCTTGCCATCAAGGGTGATGAGTTTATTCTGCACGTTCCGGGCAAAACTCTTCTCCGTACCAAGATAGCGGAGCTTGACGCTTGGGAGCTTCTTTCCAAGGAGGGCGTTGTGCTGACAGGCCCCGATCTTGAAAGAAACGGTGAGGTGCATACCGTAACCGCATTTTACGTTTATTACAGATAAGGGGCTAAAATGCTGAAAAAGATATTCGAGGCGCTCGGCGCAGATAAGGTCTTCCTTTCCGCCGTTATTCTTGCGGGCGGAAGCGGCTCGCGCTTCGGCGGGGACAGACCGAAGCAGTTTACCGAAATAAACGGCAAGCCCGTGATACTGCACACGCTTCTTGCTTTTGAAAACTGCCCCGACGTAAATGAGATAGTTATCGTGTGCCGTGCGGGCGAGGAGGCGCTTTACCGCGCGATATGCGAAAGAAACGGAATTACCAAGTTTTCCTGCGCCGTAAGCGGAGGCGAAACGCGCCAGCAGTCCTCTGTGCGCGGCTTTTCCAAGATAAGCGAAAAGGCAAATTACGTTGCCTTCCACGACGGTGCAAGATGCCTTATTAAGCCCGAGACCGTGAGTGCGGTTCTGAAAGAAGCAAGATTCTCCAAAAGCTGTGCCATTGCCGCAAGTGCGGTTACGGACACGATAAAAGAAAAAAGCAGTCTTGATAAGGTGGTAAGCACCCTTGACCGCTCAAAGCTTGTCGCCGCGGCAACACCGCAGATATTTTACGCAAACGTATACCGCGCCGCCGCATTCACCGCAGAAAAGGAGGGCTACGTCGGTACTGACGATGCCTCCCTTGCCGAAAAGTACGGCTTTGAGGTCCGCCTTGTGGACTGCGGAAGAGATAATATAAAGATAACCTATCCCGAGGATATAATATTTGCCGAGGCGATACTCGCAAGGCGGGAGGGAGAGAAGAACGATGATTAATTTCCGTATAGGTCAGGGAATGGACGTGCACCGCACATCCGCCGACAGAAGGCTTGTCCTTGGCGGAGTTGAGATAGAGTCTGATTTCGGACTTCTCGGTCACAGCGATGCAGACGTGCTCTGCCACGCGATAACAGACGCACTGCTAGGCTCGCTTGCCCTCGGCGATATCGGTACTCATTTTCCAGATACCGACCCCGCATACAAGGATGCGGACAGCACCGTGCTTCTTGCGGATGCCTATGCGCTTGTAAAGGAAAAGGGCTACGGTATAGTCAATCTCGACTGTACGGTGGTAACCGAGCGCCCTAAGCTCAAACCCCACATACCGCACATCCGGGCGCGTATCGCAGAGCTTCTCGCCCTTGATACCGACTGCGTAAGCATAAAGGCAAAGACAGCCGAAAAGCTCGGTGACGTGGGAGAGGGAAGAGCAATGGAGGCGTACTGCGCCGTGCTTGTTGCAGAAGAGGCAGTTCCGCGGCGCTGAAATTTGTTTACGGCTTTAATTTTGAAATTCTTATACGCCGCAGAGCTGCCTTGCTTTGTAACAGAATATGGCGCTTGCGGCAAAAATGACAAATACAAATCGGAGTAAATTTATGAACGGTAAAAGAAAAGGAACGATAATATCTCCCTCGATGCTTTCCGCTGATTTTTCGTGCCTTGCAGAGGAATGCGCGGATATCGAGCGCGGCGGCGCAAAATGGCTTCACCTTGATGTAATGGACGGCTCGTTTGTGCCCAATATATCCTTCGGCGCTCCCGTTATTGCCTGCCTGCGCGATAAGACCAATATGTTTTTTGACGTGCATCTGATGATAGACGAGCCCATAAGGTACATAGACGATTTTGTAAAGGCGGGCGCGGAGCTTATAACCGTGCATACCGAGGCTTGCTCCGACGCTGCCGCAACCGTGAAGAAGATAAAGGACAGCGGTGTTCACGCGGGTCTTACCGTAAAGCCCGCAACGCCTGTAGAGGAGATACTTCCGTATCTTCCCGAGCTTCACACGGTTATGATAATGACGGTAAATCCCGGCTTCTCGGGTCAGAAATTTATGCCCGAGATGCTTGATAAGATAAAGACCCTTGCAAGCGAAAGAGAACGTCTCGGACTTGATTTTTACATTGAGGTCGATGGCGGTGTGGGCGAAGCAAATGCCGCGCTTCTGTGCTCTGCGGGTGTTGATGTGCTTGTTGCGGGAAGCGGAGTGTTCGGTAAAGAGGACAGAAAGGCCGCTATAACCGCCCTGATAGAAAAAGGAGACAGCTGTAATGGATAGACCTATTCCCGAGATATTCGGATCCCTTGTTTTTAACGATAAGGTAATGCGCGAGCGCCTCTCCCCCGAGGTGTACGCGTCGCTTAAAAAAACGGTAGAGGACGGCTTGGAGCTTGAGCCCGGTATTGCAAACGCGGTAGCGGCGGCAATGAAGAACTGGGCAATAGAAAAGGGTGCAACGCACTACACCCATTGGTTCCAGCCTATGACGGGTATTACCGCCGAGAAGCACGACAGCTTCATAACCCCTCAAAAGGACGGCACGGTAATAATGGAGTTCTCCGGCAAGGAGCTTATAAAGGGCGAGCCGGATGCTTCCTCTTTCCCCTCGGGCGGACTGCGCTCCACCTTTGAAGCGCGCGGATATACCGCTTGGGACCCCTCGTCCTATGCGTTCATAAAGGATAAGTCACTTTGCATTCCCACCGTATTCTGCTCCCACGGCGGAGAGGCGCTTGATAATAAAACACCTCTTCTCAAATCCGTTGAGGCTGTAGGCAAGCAGGCGCTGCGCGTTTTGCGTGCGTTCGGCAACACCGAGGCGAAGCGTGTTATTCCCATGGTCGGTGCGGAGCAGGAGTATTTCCTTATCGACCGCGAGTGCTTTGAAAAAAGACGTGATATCAAGTATGCGGGCAGAGTGCTCTTCGGTGCAAGACCTCCGAAGGGACAGGAGATGGATGACCACTACTTCGGCTCCATAAAGCCCCGTATATCCAAATATATGCAGGATCTTGACGAGGAGCTTTGGCAGCTTGGCGTTTATTCCAAAACCAAGCACAACGAGGCGGCCCCCGCACAGCACGAGCTTGCCCCCGTGTTCTCCGACGTCAATACCTCCATGGACCACAACCAGCTCATTATGGAGGCAATGAAGCGCGTTGCGCGCCGTCATAATCTTGTGTGCCTCCTGCACGAAAAGCCCTTTAACGGTATAAACGGAAGCGGTAAGCACAACAACTGGTCGCTTTCCACCGATATGGGCGAAAATCTTCTTAACCCCGGTAAGAGCCCCGCAGAGAACGTGCAGTTCCTTCTCTTCTTCTCGGCGGTCATCCGTGCGGTTGACGAGTATCAGGATCTTTTACGTGTTTCCGTTTCCACTGCAGGAAACGACCACCGTCTCGGCGGTGACGAGGCACCGCCCGCAATCGTTTCTATGTTCATCGGTGACGAGCTGACGGCAATACTTACCGCTATTGAAAACGAGGAGATATACAGAAAGGCGGATGCCTCCTATCTTCCCATCGGAGTTCATTCGATGCCGAAGATCTCCAAGGATACCACGGACAGAAACCGTACCTCGCCCTTTGCGTTTACGGGTAATAAGTTCGAGTTCCGAATGCCGGGATCGGCTATGTCCATTTCAAGCCCCAATACCACGCTTAATACCGCCGTTGCCGAGGTGCTTTCCGTATTTGCGGACAGACTTGAGAAGGCAGATGATGTTAAGGCCGAGGCGCTTGAAATAATCAAGACCACGGTAAAAGAGCATAAGCGTATAATCTTCAACGGCGATAACTACACAGAGGAATGGCAGAACGAGGCGCGTGAGCGCGGGCTTGCCAACCTCAAGACCACCGTCGATGCGCTTCCGTGCCTTGTCAGCGAAAAGAGCATACGCGTGTTCGGCAAGCACGGAGTTTATTCCGAGGTCGAGCTCCGTTCCAGATACGAGATACTGTTAGAGATATACTGCAAGACCCTTAACATCGAGGTACAGACGATGGCGGAGATGGCAAGCAGAGACATTTATCCCGCGGTCTGCAAATATATCGGAGATTTTGCATTTGCGCTTAACTCCCGTACCGCAGCAGAGGGAAGAAAGCCGCAAAGCGCCCTTAGAGAGCTTGAAAAGCTCTCCGCCCTTGAGGAGAAGCTTTACGAAAAGATGGAATCGCTTAAGGAGCTTTCCCTTGAAGCCGCAAAGCTCAAAAAGGATATCTACCGCCTTGCCTGCTACTATTGCGATGTCGTCATCCCCGCAATGAACGCTCTGCGCACGGTAGCTGACGAGCTCGAGATGCATATTCCTCAGGATGTATGGCCCTACCCGAGTATCGGAGATATGATTTTTAAGAAGGTGTAAAAATGGAAAACAAAAAGTTTTATATTACTACAGCAATTGCATACGCATCCCGCAAGCCCCATTTCGGCAATACCTATGAGGTAATTGCAACCGACGCTATCGCAAGATATAAGAGGGCAATGGGTTATGACGTTTTCTTCTGCACCGGTACCGATGAGCACGGTCAGAAGATAGAAAACCTTGCAAAGGAAGCGGGTATTACCCCCAAGCAGTACGTTGACGGTGTTGCGGGCGAGATAAAGCAGGTATGGGACGGTATGAACACCTCCTACGATTACTTCATCCGCACTACCGACGAAAGCCACGAAAAGGCGGTACAAAAGATATTTGCAAAGTTCTTCAGAAACGGCGATATATACAAGAGCAAGTACGAGGGCTGGTACTGCACTCCCTGCGAATCCTTCTTTACCGATACGCAGGCTGTTGACGGCAAGTGCCCCGATTGCGGCAGACCCGTACAGAAGGCAAGCGAGGAATCGTACTTCTTCAATATGAACAAGTATGCCGACAGACTGCTTGAATATATCGAATCTCACCCCGATTTTATTGCGCCCGAGTCAAGAAAAAAGGAAATGGTAAACAACTTCCTCAAGGCGGGACTTCAGGATCTTTGCGTTTCCCGTACCTCCTTTAAGTGGGGCGTTCCCGTTGATTTTGACGATAAGCATGTTATCTACGTTTGGGTAGATGCGCTCTGTAACTATATCACCGCACTCGGCTATGACCCCGATAAGAGCTATGAGGAGCAGAGCGAGCACTTCAAGAAGTATTGGCCCGCAGACGCTCATATAATCGGTAAGGATATCCTTCGTTTCCATACCATTTATTGGCCCATCTTCCTTATGGCGCTTGATCTTCCCCTGCCCGATAAGGTGTTC
>JAZQFL010000037.1:0-5016 GCA_045539485.1 Eubacteriales bacterium | reverse complement strand
TTTGCAAGTCCAAGAACAAAAAACCCAGCCGATGCGATGCATCGGCTCGTTTTTTATTCGATGTCTACCGTTACCTTCTCGTTAAGAGAATTGGCGGCCGCCTTCATGATGAGGCGGATGGATTTTGCTATCCTGCCGTGTCTGCCAATGACCATTCCCATATCGGAGGGAGCGACCTTGAGGGTGAGAAGAACTTCACCGTTCTCCTTTCTCTCTTCCGTTACCTCAACGCAATCGGGATTGTCAACTATAGCTTTGGCAATGTCGGCAAGAACATCCTTGAGTATAATCATTATGTTCCCAACTTTGCCGGACGGCAAATCCTTTCTTACTCGATAATGCCGCTCTTCTTAAGAAGTGCGCGAACAGTATCGGTGGGCTGAGCACCGTTCTTGATCCAGGTCTTAGCCTTGTCTGCATCGATCTTTACGGTCTCGGGATTGGTAAGGGGATCAAAGTAACCGATCTCCTCGATGAAACGGCCGTCGCGGGGGCTGCGGCTGTCAGCAACGATAACTCTGTAGCTGGGGGCCTGCTTCTTTCCGATTCTGGTAAGTCTGATTTTTACTGCCATGGTTTTTTCCTCCAAAAAATATAAAATGTTTTTATTTTTAAAATTTATAAAAATCCGTTAAAACGGCATTTTCATCATTCCGCGGAATTTCTTCGAGCCCTTGCCCGTGAACTGCTTCATCAGCTTGTTCATCTGCTCGAACTGCTTCAGCAGACGGTTGATCTCCTCAACGGTGGTACCGCTGCCCGCCGCAATTCTCTTTTTGCGGGAGGAGTTGATTATATCGGGCTTCTCCCTTTCGCGGGGAGTCATCGAAAGGATGATGGCCTTTGTTCTGTCCATCGCCTTTTCGTCTATCTTTGCATCCTTCAAAGCCCCTGCCTTCATACCGGGTATCATACCCGCTATCTGCTCAAGGCTTCCCATATCCTTCAGCTGGTCAAGCTGGTCAAGATAATCGGCAAGCGTAAAGCGCGACTGCCTTAATTTCTGCTCAAGCTCCACGGCTTTCTTTTCGTCGAATGCCTGCTCCGCCTTTTCTATAAGCGTAAGCACGTCGCCCATACCGAGGATGCGGGATGCAAGTCTGTCGGGATGGAAGGGCTCAAGCATATCAAGCTTTTCGCCGACACCGATAAACTTTATCGGCTTACCTGTTATATAACGCACGGAAAGCGCGGCACCGCCGCGGGTATCTCCGTCCATTTTTGTAAGGATAACGCCCGTAATATCAAGGCGCTCGTTAAAGCTTTTCGCTACGTTAACGGCATCCTGACCGGTCATTGCATCAACAACGAGAAGTATCTCTGTAGGCTCGGTTGCCGCCTTGATGTCCTCAAGCTCCTGCATCAGCCCGTCGTCAACGTGGAGACGGCCCGCAGTATCGATGAACACCATATCGTTGCACTGGCGCTTTGCATATTCAAGACCTGCACGCGCGATCTCAACGGCGGGAAGATCCGTTCCCATAGAGAAAACGGGAACACCCACTGCCTCGCCGACCGTTTTAAGCTGATCTACAGCGGCGGGACGGTAGATATCGCAGGCAACGAGAAGGGGGCTTTTGCCCTTCTTTTTGAAGTACGAGGCAAGTTTTGACGTGTGCGTGGTCTTACCCGCACCCTGCAGACCGCACATAAGCACGACCGTGGGAGGCTTCGGGGATATATCAAGCTTGGAATTCTCACCGCCCATAATGGCGATAAGCTCCTCGTTAACTATTTTAACTATCTGCTGTGCGGGAAGAAGGCTTTCAAGCACGTCCGATCCAACGGCGCGCTCGGTAACTCTTGATACAAACTCGCGTACTACCTTGAAGTTAACGTCGGCTTCAAGAAGCGCAAGCTTGACCTCACGCATGCCCTCGCGTACGTCGGCTTCCGTAAGTTTGCCCTTACTTCTGAAGCGCTTGAACGCACCCGCAAGCTTATCGGTAAGACTTTGAAACATTATCGAATCCTTTGCTTCACTTTTGTGTGTATGCCGACAAAACGGCATTTGCGGCGCCGACAAGGCTGTTTGCATCATCGGTGTTACCGTCGGCTGACAGCTTATCCGCTATCCGACGGATCTCGGAAACTGCATCGGAAAGAGTTTTTTCCCTATCGCGGTATTCACCGCAGAGACCAAGCCGTTCTTCAAGGAAAAGCAACTGCTTCTCCCCTCGCTTTATGGAAGCACGCACACCCTGACGGGTAAGCCCGCGCCCCTCGGCTATCTCGGCAAGGGAAAGATCCTCAAAATAATAAGCGGTAAGAACATCGCGCTGATCCTCGGGCAAAGTGTTGCCGTAAAAATCAAGCAGATATCCTATACCAAGGTCCTTTACATACATCGGTCTTCTCCGAAAAAACAACTGTAAACGGAATTGCTTTACAATAATAGCATAAGCTTTCGCCTAAGTCAATAGTTTTTTGAAAAAATTTATATTGATTTATGCGGATGTATGCTTTATAATAAATATGTATGCAAAAAATGCATTTTCAAAATTCAAACGAACGGAGCCACCATGCTGAAAAACCTTTTCCCCAAGCTGAAGGAAGCGCTTATTTCGGTGCTTCCCGTTTCTTTGATAGTTCTTGTTCTGGGGCTGACGCCTCTTACGGGACTGTCAACAAGAGAAACGGTCGTATTTGCAGTTTCTTCCCTTTTTCTCATCATAGGTATCGGACTTTTTAACCTCGGTGCCGACCTTGCTATGACACCTATCGGTGAACACACCGGTTCGGGTCTTACAAAAATGAGGAAGGTAGGCTTGCTTCTGTCAGTCTGCTTTATAATGGGACTGCTTATAACCGTTGCCGAGCCCGACCTTTCCGTGCTTGCAAATCAGGTAAGCGCGGTAATTAATCCTACTGTACTTATCTTTACTGTGGGTATCGGTGTGGGACTGTTTCTCGTTTGCGCGGTTGCAAAAATAGTATACAACAAAAACCTTTCGGCTCTCCTAATGTTCTTCTATATGGTGCTTTTCGCGTTCAGCGCATTGCTTATAGAGAATGGAAAAAGCGAGTTCCTGCCCCTTTCCTTTGACTCCGGCGGAGTTACGACGGGACCTATTACCGTACCCTTTATCATGTCGCTCGGTGTAGGTATAGCGGCTACTCTCGGCGGCAGCAATTCAAGCGAAAACAGCTTCGGTCTTGTTGCGCTCTGCTCTATCGGCCCTATGCTTGCCGTTGCGGTGCTTTCCCTCTCCGCGGGAGGCGAGCTTACATATCAGCTTCCCGACTATTCGATTGCCGACGATCTGTTCGGTGCAACTCTTTCAACCCTCATAAAGACCGCAGAGGAAGTGCTGATAGCGTTG
This sequence comes from Eubacteriales bacterium, assembly GCA_045539485.1. GTDB lineage: Bacteria > Bacillota > Clostridia > Oscillospirales > CAG-272 > RUG12395. Next base: position 1,693 of record JAZQFL010000037.1, on the reverse strand, counting down.
GGACTTATCGTCGTCTTCTTCCTTGTTTTGCAGTTTACCGCACTTAAGCTCCCCAAGAGAAAGCTTTGCCAGATACTTGTGGGCGTTATATACACATTTGTCGGACTTGTGGTATTCCTTACCGCCGTTACCATCGGATTTATGCCCATAGGCTTCCGTCTGGGCGAGGAGATGACAAAGGCAGGCAACATCGTGCTTGTGCTGTTCGGCCTTGCTATCGGTGCCGTGACGGTACTTGCGGAGCCTGCGGTGCACGTGCTTAACAAGCAGGTAGAGGAGATCACCGGCGGAACCGTATCCAAGCGCTCCATGATGATAGCGCTATCCCTCGGTGTAGGTGCTTCCATCGGCCTTTCCGTAATCAGGATCATATTTGATTTTTCCGTGCTTTACTACCTCGTTCCCGGTTATCTTATCGCACTCGGTCTTTCGCTGTGTGTTCCCGGAATATACACTGCCATCGCATTTGACTCCGGCGGAGTTGCAAGCGGACCCCTTACCTCCAGCTTCGTACTTCCCCTTGCCATCGGAATATGCAACGCACTGCACGGCCCTTCATCGGTGCTTGATCTTGCCTTCGGAGTTGTGGCAATGGTAGCAATGACCCCCCTTATAACCATTCAGGTCCTTGGCTTCCGTGCCATTATGGCACGCAAGGTACGCGAAAGAATTGCGATGAAGCGCATCCTTGACGCCGACGACGAACAGATAATCTATTTCTGATTAGGAGGACAAAATGCCTGAAACCTTAAAACCGGGTGCAACTTCCGTACGCGGGCGCAGTATCCGTGCCCGCCGCCAGCAGGTACATAAAATAACCGAAAACAAGCTGGAATTGATGATCACCGTTGTAAACAGAACCAAATCCGAGCTTTTTGCGGACATTATCCAGTCCTTTGACGTAAATATGCAGTTTATAGCATTGGGCGAAGGTACCGCAGATGCAAAAATGCTCAACCTGCTTGGACTTGCAAGCTCCGAAAAAGCCATAATTTTCAGCGTGATACGAAGCGACAAAGCTTCCGCCGCTCTCAAAAAGATAGAAAAAACCTTCAACACGGTCAAAAACGCAAAGGGCATTGCATACACCGTGCCCATGTCATCCGTTATCGGAGTTTCGGTATTCGGATTTTTAAGCAACAACCGCATGACGGTCAAGGAGGATAAGTAATGCAAAACGAAAAGTACGAAATGATAACCTGCATAGTAAACGCAGGATTTACCGACACCGTAATGGATGCCGCCAAGGCAGCAGGTGCGGGCGGAGGAACCGTTATCCACGGCAGAGGCACCGCAAATAAGGAAGCAGAACAATTCTTCAAAATTACCGTTCAGCCCGAAAAAGATATAGTAATGCTTATCGTCCCCGCCAAGATCAAGGACAAGGTACTTCATGCGATCTACAAAAACGCAGGTCTTAACAAAGAGGGACAGGGTATAGCCTTCTCCATTCCCGTTAATCAGGCGATTGGTCTTTTCGACCCATCCAAGGCAGAAGCAAAGGAAGAGCAGCATGAAAGCAATCAGTAAATACTGTACCGCAGCATTACTTGCTTTACTTTTTCTTTGCTCTTGCTCCGCCACTCCATCAAATGACGTCACAAACACCACAGAAAGCACCGAAACGGAGGCTCCCATGACAGAAGAACCCAAACAGCTTACCGAGATCAGCGCGGGACTTAAAAGCGGCAAC
>JAZQFL010000036.1:0-10043 GCA_045539485.1 Eubacteriales bacterium | reverse complement strand
TGCATCGTATAGCTCGTCGCACATCGCCTTGATGTCGTCAATTGAAAGCTCTGCGGCTGTGTGAGGCTCAAGCATTGCCGCGTGATAAATGGCTTCCTTCTTCATAGTTACAGCCGCTTCTATGGTAAGAAGCTGAACGTTGATATTTGTCATATTCATTGCCGCAAGCACGGGCGGAAGCGCGCCAACGTAGGTAGGCTGAATGCCGCTTCCGTTTACAAGACAAGGCACCTCAACGCAGGCGTTTGCAGGCAGATTGGTGATAAGCCCGTTATTGAGCACGTTACCGCCGATGGTGTACGGCTTGTTATAGAGTATTGACTCCATTATGTAGGAAGCATACTCGCCTGTACGCTTCGGATGCTGTACACCGTTGCCCGCGAGTATCTCATTCTTGCGTTTTTCCCAGCCCTCTATCTGTTTTACACAGCGGCGGGGATACTCGTCAAGCGGAATATTGAAGCGCTCGATAAGCTCGGGGTACTTGGATTTTATATAGAAGGGATTATACTCCGCATTGTGCTCGCTCGATTCGGTAACGTAATAACCGAAGTTGTTGATATAATCCATACGCACCATATCGCCGTGCTTTTGGTCGTTTACGGTCTTTGCCCTTTCCCTTATCTCGGGGTAAAGGTCATTACCGTCCTTATCATATATCTCAAGCAGCCACGCCATATGGTTGATACCCGCAACAAGCGAATGTCCGTATCTGGAGTAATCCATTCCGAGATGCTCCATGCATCTCTTTGCAACGACCTGAACGCTGTGGCAAAGACCAACGGTTTTTACGTTTGTGTATCTCTGCATATATCCCGAAAGGATAGCCATAGGATTGGTGTAATTCAAAAACCACGCATTGGGGCAGACCTCCTCGATATCCGCGGCAAAGTCTTTGAGAACATGAATGGTGCGCAATCCGCGAAAGATGCCTCCGATGCCGAGCGTGTCGCCTATCGTCTGTCGAAGACCGTATTTTTTCGGTATCTCAAAATCAAGAATAGTGCATGGATCATAAAGACCGACCTGAATCGTATCAACAACGAAATCCGCACCGCGGAGAGCATCCTTGCGGTTTTCTACTCCGAGATATTTTTTAACGATCGCGCGGTTTTCGTTTATGGAGGAATTCAGCGACTCAACAACAAGCATGGATTCATCAAGGCGCTTGCCATCGATATCATAAAGCGCTATCTCGCACTCGCGAAGCTCGGGAGTGAGCATTATATCGCCGATAAGATTTTTAGTAAACACGGTGCTTCCCGCACCCATTACCGTTACTTTCATAACTGCCTCCAAGTCTTTTTTCCTATTTTATCACAAACAATTCTGTCAATCAAGAGAAATGCGGAATAAATTACCGATTAGAAAAATATAATGAAACAAAAAAAGCGGCGGATGCCGTCGGGAAGGATATGTTATGTTTATTTACGCTTTGCGCGCAACAACTCTCAAGCTGTTCGGCATAGTACTGCTGGCGGCTATACTGCTTGTTTCACTTGCTGTTATGATACCCGTATACGGAAACGAACCGCTGGCAACAGCGGCGGAGGAAAAGCAAATTAACTACTCGAAGATCAAAACTAACGATGACAGACTGAATTTTTTAAAGCAATACGGCTGGGAAGTGCAGGAAACACCCGAAGAGGAGGAGGTGCGTATGCCCTCTGAATTCGACCGTGTGTTTGCAAGCTACAACGAGATACAAAAAAGGCAGGGGCTTGACCTTACCAAGTATGCGGGAAGAAAGGTAATGCGCTACACCTACAAGTTGACAAACTGGCAGGACAGCGCCAAAGAAGTTTATGCAACCGTGATCGTTTACAAAAACCGCGTTGTCGGCGGTGACCTCTGCTCCCCCGGAAGAGATGGATTTGTGCTTACACTCGATGGCAAGTAAAAAACAGCGCTGACTCAAATTCTGAGTCGGCGCTGTTTTATCATTAAATCACTTTACCATCTGTCTTTTATCTCAACAAGCTCGGCGCTGTAAATATCGAGAATACTGCCGGAAAAGTCCATCCTTACCTTGTAGTCTGTTCCATTTTCTGCAATAACAGGAACGTAAACCACGCCCATTCCGCTTTCTCCGGTTGCGTGGAAAGGTGCGGAAGCATAATTCATTCCGTCTACAAGGATCTTTCCGCGCACTGTTACGCCGGTAGTATTCGCAAATGTAAGCTTAAGGTAATACTCCTTATGCGCCTCAGACTTCACGTTAAACGAGACGTTGTAGGAATAGCGGTCGTTTTCGCTCTTCTTTTCGAACTCAACCGTACCTGCCGTTCTCTCCTCCACGCGGATCACGTACACCTCATCAACTATCGCATACTTGTGCTCGGTAACTCCTGCGGGAACGGAGAAGCCTATCGTTACAGTATCGGAATCTGCGGTAAACACTATCTGGCGGTTTACGTAATAGGACTGATCGTATACGGTAACAAGGGTCTTTTCACCGCCGTTTATTACGTACATATCGGTCGCAATGCCTGCGGCACTGGTTATATATGCGGAAAGTCTGTAGGACTGACCCGCAACAAGACCGGTGATCTTTCTTTCAAGCACAGAGCCCGTTTCACAACCGCTGAGTTTTGCTCCTCTCTCGCCCGAGAAGGAGCCTACGGCATTCTCAACCTTGCCGCTTGCAGTATATCCGTTAAGTGTCCCGTGCTCGAACTCATCGGCAAACACCGTCTTTGTCACAGCAAGAGTATTCTCGGGAATGTAATAATTGCCGTTTTCTATCTTACCGCCGTTTGCAAGGAGATTGGATTCAAAATTCTTTTGATAAAGATCAAGCAGCTCCTGCATACCGATGCGGTCGGGTAGATCTATGCAGTACATCCAATAAGCTTCTTTGGTTCCCTCGCCCGGCAGATTAACTACTACGCCCTTACCGTCCTGCCATACCTTTTCGTTAATTATATTTTTGCTTGTATCGTCAATTCCCTTCCAGCCACACATCACCGCAACAGCGGAAAGACCCACGGGCGTGGTGCTGTCGCCGCCATGTCCCGCAAGGCTGATTATCTTACAGGTCTCATAGAAATCGCCGTTTCCGTAAAGAAGACCGATAAGTATCATTGCGCAGTTTTGAGAGGATTCACCGACTTTGCCGTTACTGTCATAATGATTCTGCCAGCATGCCTCGGTTGCGTGAATAACGGCGCGGCGCCAATCATTGGGATATTTTTCGTAAAGCTCAAATACCTTATCAACTACCTCCCATTGCCAGCTTCCTTCAACAAATACCGCTTGCGCCTGACGCATCATCGTGGGAATGTCGGATTCAAGATATGCCATAGAAATAAGGGCAGTAAAATATTCAAGCCAACGGGTTGGGTCGCGGTCGCTTGTTGCGCTTCCGAACACCCTTGCCTGAGAAACAGCTACGTTTGGCATACCGGCGGCACTGAGGCCGAGAGTTTCGTTCCCGATATAAGGCTCTCCGTTTATGTTATACATATTGCCGTATTCAACGTTTCCTGCGAAAGATGGGAGATAGCCGTGTTTTTTCATAAGTCCGTACGCACCGTAAGACCTATGTCCGCCACCCATATCATAAACGTTGTATTTGATCCAGCCGTCGGTGATCACCTTCGAAGAAAACGCACCGTACGTATCGTACATATCACGCAGAATGTACTGGTCAAGAATGTCTATGCTGTAATCATCATCGTTCCAAACTTCCCACAGCTTTGATTTTTCGTTGTAAAGAAGCTTATCCTCGTGTGGGTTTTTGGAATTATATTCTGCATAAGGTCCGTTGCAAAGCTCAAACCAATCATCCGGCATGGAAAGTGTTGCACTTCCATCTGAGTTGCGCTTGAACTCATATCCGGACAAAAATCCGACAAATTGCGCAAGAAGTCCAGCAAGAGTTTTATCCTCGTATGTCTCTATGGGAAGAACGTAATATCCGTTTTCCGCTTCAAGCTTGGTTTTTCCGTACTCCTCTTCCCTTTCCGCCTTTTGTGCGGCGGACTTGAGCTGTGCATCGGTAAAGATTCCGGAAGCTACATAGCTTTCCTTAAAGGTCTTTCCGTCCTTTGCCTTGGAGTAAAGGGTGTTCCACGCATAAACAAGGCTGTTACCGTAATTGAAATCGGAACCGTCTGTTAGCGCCGTTGTAATACCCACCTCGTGCGCAAGCGCAAAAGGAGCACTCCACACAAATTCCCCAGCCGTATCCTTATAGCCTGCCGCTCTGAGCAGGAATGTGAGATAATGCACGGCGGTAGCCTCCGAATCGGAGTCAAAGCTCTTATCGGAAACACCGTAGGTTATGCCCTTTGCGTAGGCATAGGCAACGTACTTATCCGCCCACTCGGGAACGTCATTAAACGGATGCGAATAGAAGCCTGCGAGCGCATCGGCTTCCGCGCCCAAAAAGCGCACTACCTGAACAAGCGCATCAACACGTGTCAGCTTCTCGTCATATCCGCGGGCGTCTTCTGCGTTTTTAAGCAGTCCTAGCGCGGCGAGACCCGTTTCATAGCCCTTGACCGTCTTTATTTCGGGGATCTTTTCTACTGCGGGCTCTTCGGTCTTATCTTCAGACACAGGAAGCTTGGATATGTCCTCAACAACGTCGAAGTTTTTGGATACTGTCTTAAAGTAGGGGCTGTTTTTAGCTTCCTCGGAAGCGTAAAGCTCGGTTTTACCGATAATCTTCAGATCTGCGCTTGGAGTCGCACTGCAATTCCATTCAAATTTGAGTATATTTCCGGAGCGCCATATGAACCTGTAAGAATTTGCGGTGGTTATCTGCGTACAGCCATAGAAAACACCCACTCTGGCTTTATCCGTGATCTCTATCTCTACGTCGCCGACCATGCTGGACATATAATAGGCAACGGAGCCGTGAAGGACGGAAACGTCCGCACTTCCGCCGATCTTTATGTGTGCGGTTCCGGGGTAATCACCCGTCATCTTTCTGGAATATGCAACGATATAAAGCTTAGAGCCCGAAAGAACGGTTATGTTGGTATCCCTGCTGTCAAGCGCGGTAGCGCTTCCCACTCCGCTTGCATAGCCGCCTATTACGGTAAAGGATTTTTCAACTCCGCTGCCCGTAAGCTTGGAGCCGCTTATCTTAACTCCCTCCCCGAGCGTTACGGGATTGTGCTGTGCAACAAGCATATAGTACGCACCGGTGCAATTGATATTTATATTCTCAAGGACCGTCTTGCCTCGGCAGGCAAAGCTGTATGCATCGGACTCAAAGACCGCACCGCTTGTGCGGTGATCCTTGCCGCCGTAAACGGAGGTAATCGTTACGGAACCGGTATAATCCGTTCCGTGATCAAAATCTCCTGTTTGAGTGTATTTGCCTACCACAACGATCGTGCAGTCCTTGGAAAGATCAAGCGCACCGTAGGCAAGAGAGAGGCTGCCGAGCGGTTTGTCCGCAGATGAGCCGTCACCCTTAGCTCCCGACTTGAGGTATACGGTCTGCGCGTTCTTTACCGTTTCAACCAAGGATGCGGATGAAATTACATTTACCTCGTCGAACTGAGAAATAATGGTGTTATAGTTGGAAGCAGTCTTCATATCCTCGCTTACGTTAAGCACCTTTTTGCCCTTAACTGTAAGCTTGGCGTTAGAGGCATATTTACAATTCCACTGTATCTCCTCTATCGTACCGCCCGTCCAAGTGAATTCGTAGCTGCTTGCGGTTGCGGGCTCGGTTGCGCCGTAGAATATTTTGACGTACGAGTTATCCGCGACCTCGATCTTTACGTCACCCACACTGCCCGAGGAGCAGCTGACGGCAGAACCGTGGATGACTGCGGAAGCCGTTCCGCCAAGCTTTACGGAGGCTGTTCCCGTGTATCTGGCATTCATTCCTCTGGAGAAAGGAATTATATAGTAATTCTCACCCGAAAGTACGGTAATGCTTGTATCCTTGGGAGATGCAGCAGGGTCACTGTATCCGGTATAAAAACCGCCTACTATGCAAAATGAGGTGGAGGTGGTTCCGCCCTTCAGCTTGCTTCCGGATATTGTTACGTTTTCACCCATAGTTACAGGATGATGCCTGCCTATAAGGGTGTAATTAGCGCCAAGCGCTTCTATCTTTATATCACGGAACTCCGTCTTTCCCGAGCAGGCAAAGCGCACGGCATTTACCTTGAAAACCGCACCGTTTATCTTTTTGTAATCCTTACCGTCATAAACCGAGGTGAAGGTCACGCTTCCCGTGTAATCCTTACCGCTGTTCTTGAAATTAGCGGTCTGAGTAAAGGGACCGCATACAACGACCGTGCAGTCCTTTGTAAGGTCAAGCGCGGCAAATGCATCCTTAAGAGTACCAACGGGTGCATCGGCAGAAGAACCGTCACCGGTTCCATTATCCTTTAAATATACTACTGTCTTCTCCTCTGCACCTGCAGTGCCGAAACAAGGCAGCAATGCCGTAAGCGCAACAGAGCACATCAGAAAGAATATGAACTTTTTCATATAATTCTCCTCGGTAATGCGAATTTTGAGAAAGGCTGTGACTTGATACTTTTATTATACATAAAGCCCAATGAAAAAACAATACACGCTTAGCGTAAATTGTTTTAAAATATGAAACTAGCCAAAAGGAAAAAATCCCCGTTTTGATATAAAATACATACCAAAACGGGGAAAACAATTTACTTGCCGTAGTATTCGCGAATAGCCTTATTTGTATTTTCGATAAGCTCGTCAAGTGCTTTTGCACTCTTAACGTTTGTTATTCTCTGGCGGAGAACATAGCCGTTCATATTACGCATTGCGTCAAAGTTGAGGCCCTCGCCTGTTTCAGCCTTGTTATCGGGAAGGATCACTCTGATAAGCTCGTCAACGATATGCTTCGGGAAGCGCTTATCGTAGAAGAGATCCTCAAAGGTTGTGTTCTTTGTGACCACGGGAACCGAAACACCGTCCTCGACCGTCACGGTGGTGGAAATACGGATATCGCGGCTGGACGCAGCGGCGCTGACAGTGTAGTCTCCGCCAAGCACGCGGTAGTCCTTGAGCTTCGTATCATATACTGAGAATGCACGGTCGCAAAGCTCAAATACTATTTCCTTCTCCTCGCCCGCCGCAAGCTCGATCTTCTCAAAGCCGACAAGCCATTTTTCGGGTCTTGCAAAGCCGAACGAGCTTTCGCCGATAAAGGTGGAAATTACGGGATGCGGACAAGCGGAGGCATACAGCTGAACAACCTCTTTGCCCGCCCTGTTTCCTACGTTCTTAACTCTTACGGTAACGGTCTTGCCCTCTGCCTTTATGGAGGTGTACTCGAACTCGGTGTAGGAAAGTCCGTGTCCGAACGGGAACAAAACGTCCATCTTGCGCTTGTCGTACCAGCGGTATCCTACGTAGATATCCTCGCCGTAGAAGCATTCATCGCCGTCACCGGGGAAATTGAGATATGCGGGATTATCCTCAAAGCGTACGGGGTGGGTCTCCGCAAGCTTACCGGAGGGATTTACCTTGCCGAATACTATTCTTGCAACGGCACCGCCAAGAGCCTGACCGCCGAGATATGCGTGAAGTATTGCGGGCGCATCGTTTACCCAAGGAAGCTCGTTGGGGCTTCCCGCCATAAGAACGACTGCCACCTTATCACACACAGCGCATACGGCCTTGATAAGCTCGTTATGCGCAGGGGGAAGCTTCATATGTCTGCGGTCTCTGCCCTCGGTTTCGTAAGAATCGGGCATACCCGCAAAAATGAGAGCTCTGCCGCACTTCTTTGCGGCCTCTACTGCCTCGGCAATAAGCTCGGCATTTGTAGTGTGCTTTTCATCGTAACCGGGCGCATATGTGATCTCAACTCCGTTTTCGGCATTGAGATATTCGGTAATATCGTCAACTCTGAGAGGCTCAACGTGGCTGGAGCCGCCGCCCTGGAAACGCGGCTTTTTCGCAAATCCGCCGATAACAGCAAGGGGCTTTCCGCTATCAAAAGGAAGAACTCCGTCGTTTTTGAGAAGCACCATGCACTCCTCAGCAGCCTTAGCCGCCGCAAGGTGATGCTCATCTGCGGAGAAGGCACCCTTACTCTCTGCGGGCAGATGGCGGAAGATAACACCGAGTACGTTTGCAACGGAATTATCTATTTCCTCCATTGTAATAATGCCGTTTTTGTACGCCTCAAGCACCTCGGCATCGCGTATGCCGTTTGCGGGCGGCATCTCAACGTCGGTTCCTGCCTTGTATGCGGCAACGCGGTCGCTTATTGCGTTCCAGTCGCTCATTACGTAACCGTCGAAGCCCCATTTACCGCGCAGAACGTCGGTAACAAGCTCCTTATCTTCACCCGCGTACTTGCCGTTTACGCGGTTATAGGAGTGCATAACCGTCTCAACGCCTGCCTCGCGCACCGCCATTTCAAAAGAAGGCAGATATATTTCGTAAAGCGCTCTCTCCGAAAGATTAGCGCTTGTGGAGAAGCGGCGGGTCTCCTGATTATTTACAAAGAAGTGCTTTGCACACGCGGCAACGCCCTCGCCCTGCACACCGCGGATAAATGCAGAAGATATTTTACCGGAAAGATACGGATCCTCGGAATAATACTCAAAGTTACGTCCGCAGGTGGGGGAACGCTTTATGTTCATACCGGGGCCGAGAAGAATGGATACCTGCTCTGCCACGCATTCCTCACCTATATTCTTACCTACGCGCTCTGCAAGCGCGGGATCCCACGAGTTTGCCATAGCGCACGCGGGAGGAAAGCACGTTGCCTTAACTGTGTAATACTCGCCCTTTTCGTTCTTATCGCGCTTACGGAGCCCGTGAGGTCCGTCGCACATCATAATTTCCGGAACTCCGAGTCTTTCAAGCGACTCGGCATGCCAAGCATCGTGACCCGAGCAAAAGGATATCTTTTCCTCGATTGTCATTTGGTCTATTATGGACTTAATTTGTTCTTTTGTCATTACATAGCCTCCGAATAATTTTCAAAAATACAGCTTTATATATTTACAATACAACTTTTAGGTGCTATAATGCAAGACAAATGATAAAAACTGTTAGCCAGATATTGCGGTATTGGAGAAAATACAATGGAAAAGACCGAAGCAATGTACGAAAACAAATGGAACGCTCTATGCACCTGGGACAGAATAAAAGCAGACTTTCCCCCGCATTTTCATTCTTATGTGGAGCTTCTTGTAGTTAAGGACGGAGTTTGCGATGTTACGGTAGATTTCACGGATTACCGAATGGAAGCGGGTGATGCCGTGCTTGTTTTTCCGAACGTAATACACTCATACGCTGCTGTCGAATCGCCGGTAAAAAACTTTACGTTTATGCTCCCGCCCGAATACTTCCCTTTGCTTACCGAAACCTTTTCCTCCTTCCGTCCCGCCGATCCCATACTTCGCGGTGTACACAAAAATGCGGAATTGCGCTCGCTTATGGAAAACGCGATTAAGGAAAACAAAAGCAAAAAGCCCTACGGCCCTCCCGCTGCCGCAGGATATCTCGCGCTTCTGCTCTCGTTTGTTCTACCGCAAATGGAGCTTCTGCCGGCAGCAAAGGATATCTCCTCCGAGGGAAGAATACTTGCATATTGCGGCAAGCACTTCAGAGAAAACATTACCCTCGAAACACTCCAGAAGGAGCTTCACCTCAGCCGTTTCCACATTTCGCATCTCTTTAACGACAGACTGCATATCTCTTTTTCCGCACTTCTTCGGCGCTTGCGCATAGATGAAGCCTGCAAGCTGTTAAAAAGCGGTGCCACAGTCACCACTGCCGCATATTCATCGGGCTTCGGCTCACTCAGAAATTTCAACCGCGCCTTTTCCGAAGAAAAAGGGATGACCCCGAGCGAATATGCGAAAAAACACACAAAATAAAAATAACCGAGCCTTGCTGATGCAAAGCTCGGTTATTTTTATATATCCGCGTCCTTAAGATATAGCTTACCGTATTCGGCGATGTATTCCTTTCTGCCTGCGAGGTTATCGCCAAGCAGGAGATCGAACATCTCTTCCGTTTCGCGCTCTCCCGTGGGAGTAACGGCAACAAGGCGGCGCGTTGCGGGGTTCATGGTGGTCTGC
>JAZQFL010000035.1:0-2784 GCA_045539485.1 Eubacteriales bacterium | reverse complement strand
TACAAGGCCGGGATGGATACGGGAAAGGGTAACAAGCGGACCGCGGAGCTCGCGGCGGACCTCGGTAACGAATACCTTGATCCTATCGCCTATCTCAAACATTTCACCGGGGATCTGCTCCGCATAGGTAAGAACTGCGGTGCTCGTTCCGGTATCGAGGATAACGTTTCCGTTTGTCTGGTCGATCTTGATTACCTGAGCGGTGATGATCTCCTCGCGCTTGCTCTCGTATTCCTTGATAAGGTTAGAGCGCTCAGCCTCGCGGATACCCTGAATGATGACCTGCTTTGCGGTCTGGGCGGAAAGACGGCGGAAGTTCTTGGTCTTCAGCTCAATTTCGGCAGTGCCGCCGAGTACGTATCTGCGGTTGATCTTCTTTGCGTCCTCAAGGGTGATCTCGGTAGTGGGGTCTGTGACCTCTTCTACGATAGCCTTCTGCTGGAACACGCGAACATCCTTCTTGTCACAATCTATGACGATTCGGACATTGCTGTTGCCGCCCTCCTCGCGCTTGTATGCGCCAAGCAATGCGGCCTCAACTCTCTCGATCATATACTCCTTGGGAATACCTTTTTCCTTCTCAAGAATATCGAGAGCGAGAAAAAACTCGTTGTTCATTTTTCCTTTGTACCTGCGCCGACGGCGCATCCTTTCTATTTATTGTTTCCGAAATCGAATACGGTTTTTGCTTTTGATACGTTCTTGCGTTCAAGGGTCGTTTCCGCACCTTTGACGGATACGGTAAGAGCTGTGCTGTCAAAAGAAACAAGCTCTCCCTTTACGGTCTTGGTGCCGTTTACGGGAGCGTAAAGCTTAAGCTCCACGGTTTCACCGACTGCCCATTCGTAGTGCTCTTCGCGCTTAAGGTCACGCTCAATGCCGGGGGAAGATACCTCAAGCATATAAGCCTTGTCGATGAGATCGGCCTCATCAAGAAGGGGGTCGATCGCACGGTGCATCTTCTCGCAATCCTCGATGTCGATGCCCTCGTCGCTGTCGATAGTCACAGTCAGATAATTATCGGGTCCTCGCTTTGCAAACTCAACGTCCCAGATATAAAGACCAAGCTCCTCGGCTACGGGTGTAACGAGTGCTTTGACCTGCTCGGCAATACTGCCCTTGCGCTGTGTGTGTTTTTGTTCCATTCGTCCTCCATGTGCTTTACAAAAAAACGAGAGTGGACGGAGCCCACTCTGCAAATCACATCTGATAACGACATCATAATATCACATCCGTGCTCGATTTGCAAGTGTTTTTCCGAAAAATTTGCCCCGTTTTCCTTATTTTTTACGTTATTTACATTCTATTCAATTAAATTGTTTACTTTTTGCTCAGTTTGTGGTAAAATATCCTAAATCATTGTATTGGAGACGGTTATGGAGCTTAAAAAAATCCTTATGGTAACGATGCAGATGGGCATCGGCGGCGCCGAAACGCATATACTTGAGCTTTCGCGCGCACTTACTATGCGCGGCTACTCCGTTCATGTCGTTTCTCGCGGCGGAAGCTTTGTAGGTGAGCTTGAGGCTTCGGGCATCAAGCATTTTTCACTGCCTCTTAATACCCGTCGTCCTTCCGATATTATCAAGTCCGTTCGCGGACTCAAAAAGCTGATCAAAGCTGAAAAGTACGATATCGTCCACGCGCACGCACGCATTCCTGCGGCTATATGTGCATATCTTTCCCGTAAAATGGGATTCCGTTTCGTTACAACTGCGCATTGGGTATTTAAGATTACCCCTATTTACCGTCTGCTGTCCGATTGGGGTCAGCGTTCTCTTGCCGTCAGTGAGGATATCAAGCAGTATCTTATAGACGAATACGGTGTTTTCCCCGATAACATCCGTGTTACGGTCAATGCGCTTGATACGGATAAGTTTTCGCCCGCCATTGACTGTGCGGATATCAAAGAAGAATTCGGTATAGCGGAAGACTCCTTTAATATAGTATGCGTGAGCCGTATGGATAAGAGCAGGGGAGAGGTTCCGCTTCTGCTTGCGCGAGTTGCATCCAAGCTGCGTGAAAAGTATAAAAATATCAACGTTCTTCTTGTTGGCGGTTCCGCGCTCGGAGGCGAGGACAGCGTCATCCCCGAGATCGAGGCAATATGTGCCGAGGACGTGGAACGCCACGGTGAATGTGCAATAAAGCTTTGCGGTCCCCGTACCGATATTAATAAATTTACCGCGCTCGCAGATGTCTTTGTCGGTGCTTCCCGCGCCGCGCTTGAGGTGATGGGTGCGGAATGTCCCGATATTCTTGCGGGCAATGAGGGGTACGCAGGTATACTTGATGAAAAGGCACTTGCCGAGGCTGTTGCAACCAATTTCTGCTGCCGCGGATGTGAGATGCCCGATGAAAGCAAGCTTCTGCGCGATCTCAGCGCACTTTGCGAGGCGGATGCTGACTCCCTTGAGCGAATGGGCAAGCAGATGCGTGAATTTATCAAAGCTAACTACAGCCTCGACAGAATGGCGGATGATGCTATCGCGGTGTATAATTCGACGGTTAAACGCAAAAAACACGGTGACGTTTTGATATCGGGTTACTACGGCTTTGGTAATGCGGGCGACGATTCACTTCTTTCCGCTATTATCGATGAGGTAAGCAAAAACGATCCGGAGCTTTCGTTTGCTGTGCTGGCAAGCAAGCGCCGTAATGCGGAAAAGCGCTTCGGTGTGAAATGTGTAGAGCGTTTTAATCCGTTTTCGGTCTTTGCAGCAATGTGCCGCGCTAAGCTTTTCATAAGCGGCGGCGGTAATCTGCTTCAGAACGGAACAAGCA
>JAZQFL010000034.1:0-5265 GCA_045539485.1 Eubacteriales bacterium | reverse complement strand
CGATCTCTATGTAAGCCACCTCGGCATTATCGGCAAAGGTGCGTGTATCGGTATCTACATCTCCGCTGTGGATGGCAACTATATCGCCAACCTTAAGTGCGGGAGTGCCTGTGTAGGTAAACGTACCCTCTGTATTATTATCTTCAAGGGTTACACTTCCGTTATCGGAAAGACGGGCGGTGTAAAGACCTGCCGCATCGTCCATCGCAAAACCGGAAACGGAGGAAAGCTCAATGAATTTTACGTCATCATCGATGCGGAGATTATATACCTCATCACGGTAGGTGAATATGTTGTAATAGCGGACCTCCTTGCGCTGTGCCTCGCCCTCGTGGATGAACAGTATGTATTCGTCATCGGCGGGGAGGGGATTATCGGCTGTTACAAGGGTCTCGCGGTCGCGCGCGATGATCTGATATGTTTTGCCTGCTTCAAGTCCGTCGGTCGGCTCAACGGTGTAGGTACCGTCGCCGTTGTCCCTTACCGTGAAGGGCATATCGACGTTGCCGTCTGTAACGCCTATAAATGAGAGACCGTTGAGCACAGTGTCTGCATCGGGTGCCTTTACGGTCACTCTGTAGGAGGGATCAACGTCTATTGCGGCAACGTAGTTAAGCGAGCCGTCGCCAAGTATAGAGGTGTCATCTTCCTTTACCATGCGGGGATATACCGTTATATTTTCTGTTACGGTGTCCTCAACGCTTGCAACAAGCGAAAGCGCCGCATCGTAATACCAGCCCGCAAAAATATAGCCATCGCGGTAGGGGGTGGGTATGGAATAAACAAGCTCGCCTGCCACTACCAGCTGTTCGCCGGGCATTATCGTTTCTTTCTTATCCTCAGCTGTCATATTGGCGGGGTATCCGATCGTGACACTGTGGAAGGAAACGGTATCGATGGTTTCAAAGTTGTCGCTGTTTTCGCTCTGCTGATTTCTTTCCGCAACGTAAAGCAAATACTTGTGCAGTCTTTCCATCGTTGCGGCGGCTTCGGCACGTGTAGCAGTGTCATAGGGACGGAAGCTGTTCGTGTCATCGCCCTTCATAATACCGATCTCATACATAACTCTGACAGCCTTGACGGCAAAATCGGATATGTCTGCCGTGTCGGTATACTTAAGGTCGTATATACCTGCTGCACTCAGACCGTAAGCGCTGAGAAAACGGTGGGTAAACGCCGCCATCTGCTCGCGGGTGACGGGGGTGTCGGGTTCAAAGCTTTCGCTGTCCGTGCCGTATGCGATGCCCTTATCCTCCGCCCATGCAATGTAAGGTCCGTACCAGCTGTTGATGTCTACGTCCTTAAACCTTACGTGGGAATAAGAGTCGGTGTGTGCAAGGCCCATACGTCCAAGCAGGGTAATGAACATTGCGCGCGTAAGCACGCCGTCCGGGTTAAACTCGGTGTCGGATATACCCTTGATTATTCCGTTCGTTTTGGTATACACAACGGAATCGTAATACCAATCGCTCTTCTTTACGTCTGCAAAGGGGAGATTGAGGGTACTTTCTGCAGTAATGGCATATACTGCGGGTGCCATTGCGGGAACCGCCATAATAAATGCCAGTACGATGCAAAGCAGCTTTTTTAATGTGTTTTTCATGTTTTTCCTCCGTTATAAGGGGTAGAGCATAGGCTCTTATTTTTGTGTGGAAATTATATCATATTGAGGGGAAAAAAACAGGAGTGTGTAAATTTAGCCGTTTTTGCGCATAAAAAAGCGTCTTGATAACAAAAAATGTCTTCAAGACGCTTTCATCTATTGGAAAAATTGTAAGCAAGCAGTATTCCCGTGGAGATATCTCCGCCCGACGAGCTGCCGACGGTGAGAAGCGCGTCAAGCGTTTTCTCAATATCGCCATCTCCGCAAAGCGCCCGGATAAGATCGGCAACAAGCCCGAAGTATTCTCCCTTTGCCGCGCTTTCAAGATATCTGCGGCTGATGATATTCGTGTTTTTTTGCGCTTTGATTACGGCTTTGGCAAGCTCTGAGGCATATTTTTCTGCCGCCTCGCAGTAAAACAGAGCATAAAGCGCACCGCAGATAAGGTCGTCGCCCGATGGGGTAAGCCCTCCGCCGAGGCCGACGAGACTTGATACAGTGTTTGCAAGCTTATCGCCGTCCCCCTTGCCGAGTGCTTCAAAAAGCTCGGAAACAAGGCGCTTTGCGCGTTTTGCGTACGGGTCGCTCGGCTCAGCTTCCGCAAGTATACGGCAAAAGCCGGTGTCCTTTTTATCAAGCAGCATTTCTGCTGCCTTGCCAAGTGCTTCGCTTGTCGGCGGATATGGAATACGGCATACCGCATCTTCGCAGATGCCGTTTATTTCAACAGCTCCGCCGCCGAGGGTAAGCGTACCTTTTTCTATATAAGCGGTCTCGGCACCGTTTATAGCATCGCGGAACTCGGCATAATCCTCAATTGAGATACCGAAGGGCACGCTTTTTTTGGATGCGTCGCAAATAAGCACGATGCTCTCTCCAAACAGCAGATACGTACCCGCGCTGTAAACACCGAGCACCTCGGCAGTTTTAAATTTATTTATCAGCTCGGCGGCATATTTGCCGCAGTATATTGCACTTTGGTGCATATTGGCTCCTTGACGGGGTTGAAATTGTTGTTACAATTCTACCACCGGCAGAGCCTTTTGTCAATCAAAGAAACAGCGGGCGGAGCTGGGTACCGCTTTTCATGGCTTCAAACGCCTTGGGAACGAGCGAAAAGTCTGTGACAAGGGAAAAGGGCTTGTTAACGGGGTCATCCTGCTTCATCGGGGTGAAGAAGATGCTTTTTCTCACCGCAAGTGCGGCAAGGTTCTTCATGCCCGCGCCGAGGGCATCGTTTGAAGCGGGGCAGAGAAGTATACTTCTGCCGCGCCTGAGGTGTGCCTTTGCCGCCATAGTTACGGGAGTATCGCATATTCCGAGGGCAAGCCGTGCCATGGTGTTGCCCGTGCAGGGGCATATAATGAGGTAGTCAAGGGGGCGCGCGGGGCCGAGAGGCTCTGCCTCCGCTATGGAATATATACCGCGCGTACCGCAAAGCTCCTCCGCCTTACGGCAAAACTCCCTTGCCTTGAAAAAGCGGGTGTCCGTACCCGCAACGGAAAAGGAAAAAATGGGTAACAGCTCCTCACCCGCGGCTATCAGCCGCTTTGCCGTCTCAAGGGCGGCTTCAAGGGTGCAATGGGAGCCGCAAAAAGCAAAACCTGTCATATCTGCCTCATTAAAAGGTCGGTTATTCTATCATATATAATAAGGGCGGCGGACTCGGGCGCGGTCTTGCCCGGGAGTCCCTGCGCGTTTATAAAGCGCACGTCCGCATCTTTTGCGCATTCTGCGTTGTGTCCGCCCGAAGCAAGCTCGATAAAGAGAGTATCTTTTTTGAGTGCGGCAAGCGCGCTTTTATCAAGCACCCGCGCGGGCACGGTGTTGCAGATAACGTCTGTGCCGCCCAAAAATGCGGATGCCTCCGAAAGACGCACGTGGGTACAGCCGTCGCATTCCGCGCAGGCAAGCTGAGCAGGGTTCCTTGCGGCAACAAATACCCTTGCGCCAAGCGGGAGGAGCACCCGTGCAAGCGCGCGTCCCACTCTGCCGTAGCCGAAGATCAGTATCCGCGCACCGAGAACGGCACGCTTTGTTTCGCCGATAATAATGCCGAGCGCGCCCTCGGCTGTAAGCTGTGCGTTTCTTGTCAGCAGAGCCTCATCCTCAAGCAGGTCGTACACTCTTATCCCCTTTGCGTTTAGTACCGCTTTTATATCCTCGGGTATTCTTCCGCCGAAGACCGCGGCGGCGTTTATGCGCGAGGCAATATCGAAAAGTAAGGGGGCATTTTGTGTGCTGTTAAGGGTAGTACCGTCAAAAGAGCAGGGAACGGGCAAAACAGCCGTGTCCGCAATGATGCTCTCGGGCAGATCTTCATTTTTATACAAAAAATGATAGCAGCTGCCCTGCTTTTCAAGCAGCTCGGCAAGCATAGCCATTCGCCTGTCGCCGCCTATTACCGCAAAATTCATTTGATTCATAACTTATCTCCGTGCCGTTCTCGTTACATACTATGCGATGCGGGCGATTTGTGACAAAACGTATTGAAAAAGAAATTTTACTATGGTAAAATATTTCAAAACAAAACATCAGGAGGCGAAGAAATGAAATTTTCCGAAATGCCGTATGAAAGACCGGATATAGAGGAGATAAAGGGCAAGCTTGAGGAGACAGAGCAGAAGCTTCTAAATGCAAAAAGCGCCGCAGAACAGCTTGATGCATTCCGCGAGACGGAAGCGCTCGGCGAGCGCGTTGGCACGCTCGGTACTCTCGTTTATATCCGCAACACCATAAATACAAAGGACGAATTCTACGCAAAGGAAAGGGAGTTTGTCGACGAGGTGATGCCCCTGCTTGCCGAAGCGGAGCAGAAGGTAAGCCTTGCCCTGCTGGCTTCTCCCTTCAGAGCGGAGCTTGAAAAAGAGCTCGGCGAGCTTTATTTCAAGAATCTTGAAATTTCCGTACGCACCTTTAAGCCCGAGATGATAGAGCTCATGCAGGAGGAAAACAAGCTTACCTCCGAATACCAGAAGCTGTACGCATCCGCAACCGTTGAATGGGAGGGTAAGACCATCCCCCTGCCTCTGCTCGGCCCCCACAAGCAGAGCACGGACAGAGAGGTACGCCGCCTTGCATTTACAAAGGAGGGCGGGTTCTTTGACGCGCACCGCGAGGAGCTTGACCGCATTTACGGCGAGCTTGTTAAGGTAAGAAACAAAATGGCGCGTATGCTTGGACATAAGAACTACATTCAGCTCGGCTACGACCGCCTCGGCAGAAACTGCTACGGCTATGACGATCTGAAGGAATTCAGACGCCAGATAGCCGAGGACGTTGTACCCGTTGTAAACGAGCTTCGCGAGGAGCAGAGAAAGCGCATCGGCGTAGATAAGCTTTGCATGTACGATACCCTTATATTTAAGGAAGGAAACCCCGTGCCCCACGGCAGTGCGGACGATATTCTTGCCGCAGGACGCGAAATGTATCATTCTCTTTCTGCGGAAACTGCGGAGTTTATCGACTTTATGTACGAAAACGAGCTGCTTGACGTGCTCTCCAAGGACGGAAAAGCACCCGGCGGCTACTGCGCGGATATTCCCGCATACGGCGCACCCTTCATCTTCTCCAACTTTAACGGTACGGCGGGCGACGTGGACGTGCTCACCCACGAGGCGGGTCACGCGTTTGCCGCATACCGCTCGTTTAAGAAGAACTAT
>JAZQFL010000033.1:0-3112 GCA_045539485.1 Eubacteriales bacterium | reverse complement strand
GTTACCAAGAACGTTGCGGATATGATCCTTGCAGACGATAACTTTGCTACTATCGTTTCCGCTGTCGGCGAAGGCAGAAGAATTTACGATAACATCCGTAAGGCTATTCAGTTCCTGCTTGCATCCAACCTTTCCGAGGTTCTTTCCATCTTCTTTGCAACCCTTCTCGGATTCACCATCTTCCAGCCCGTACATCTTCTTTGGATCAACCTTATTACCGACTGCTTCCCTGCTCTCGCTCTCGGTATGGAAAAGCCCGATGCAGACGTAATGAACCGCAGCCCCCGCGACTCCCGCGAAGGAATCTTTGCAGGCGGTCTCGGCGTTGCAGTTGCATATCAGGGATTCCTTGTAACAATCATCACTCTCGCATCCTACTTTGTCGGACATTGGCTTGAAACAGGAAACTTCAACGTCGGTGAGACCAGCATTCACGGAACCACAATGGCTTTCCTTACACTTTCGATGTGCGAGATATTCCACTCCTTCAATATGCGTTCTCTCCACGGCTCTATCTTCACTATGAAGAACCAGAACAAGTGGCTCTGGGGCGCGGGAATCCTTTCCTTCCTCCTTACCACTGCTGTTGTAGAGATTCCCTTCCTTTCCAACGCATTCGAGCTTGCACACCTCGACATTGTTGAATATGCAGTAGCTATGGGTCTTGCGTTCAGCATTATCCCGATAGTTGAGATCGTAAAGCTTATTCAGAGAGCTATAAACAAAAAGAAAGCGTAACGACAACACCCCGGGCGGTGTCTGCCACCCGGCAGACACCGCCATTTTTTCAGTAACCGGAGGTTAAATTAATGGATTTTTCTTCTCTCCCGGATTTTTGGGCACAGCTTGTTGCCAATCCTCTTTTGGCTGTAAGCGTTTGCCTTACTCTCGGAGTTATTCTTGTTAACGGCTGGACAGATGCACCGAACGCGATCGCAACCTGCGTTGTAACGCGCTGTATGTCCGCCCGCGCCGCAATATTAATGGCCGCTGTGTTCAATTTTCTCGGTGTTTTTGTAATGTCCAAGATAAACGCCACCGTTGCCCAGACCATTACAAAGATGGTGGATTTCGGTAACGACAGTCACGAGGCTATAGTTGCTCTTTCGGCGGCACTTTTCGCCATCGTTGTATGGGCAACGCTTGCTTGGTTTTTCGGAATTCCGACAAGCGAGAGCCACGCACTCATCGCAGGCCTTACCGGAGGCGCTATCGCTCTGCACGGAAGCCTTGACGGTGTTAACGGAGGCGAATGGGTAAAGGTCCTTTACGGTATCGTTATTTCCGTATTTATCGGCTTTGGTCTCGGTTGGATCGTTTGTAAGCTTGTAACCATTATTTTCCGAAACGTAAACAGACCTAAAACCGAACCGTTTTTCCGAGGTGCTCAGATCGTAGGTGCAGCAAGTATGGCATTTATGCACGGAGCACAGGACGGACAGAAGTTCATGGGCGTTATTATGCTGTGCGTTTTCCTTTCTAACGGACAAACACCCACTGCAGCCGTTCCGCCCGATTGGATGATGCTTCTTTGCTCTCTTGTTATGGGTCTCGGTACTGCTATCGGCGGTAAAAAGATAATCAAATCCGTTGGAATGGATATGGTAAAGCTTGAAAAATATCAGGGCTTTTCCGCTGATATCGCCGCATCCATTTCCCTGCTTTTAAGTTCTGTTTTCGGCATTCCCGTTTCCACCACTCACGCAAAGACAACTGCTATAATGGGTGTTGGTGCCGTAAAGCGTGTTTCGGCAATAAACTTTGCGGTAGTTAAGGAAATGGCGCTTACGTGGATACTCACCTTCCCCGGATGCGGACTTATCGGATTTTTGATGACAAAGCTGTTTATGTGGATATTCTAAAAAAGGAGTTTTAAAATGGCAAACAAAGCAGACAAGGTTTATTTTCAAAGTTTTATCGATGCGGCAGACTGCGCGCTTAAAGCGGCAAATTATCTTGTAGACTGCCTCGAGAATTACGATTACAGCAATATCAAAACCATGCTTGAAACCATGCATTCCCTGGAGCATGAGGGAGATACCAAGCGCCACGAGATGACGAATATGCTTGCAAAAGCCTTCGTTACCCCCGTTGACCGCGAAGACCTTGAGCTTCTCTCCAAGCAGATAGATGATGTAACCGACAATATTGAGGAGGTTCTCCAGCGCTTCTACGTTGACCGCATCGAAAAGATCAACCCCGATGCTATCGACTTTGCAAAGCGCATCGTCAGCTGCTGCGAGAGCATGAAGGACGTTCTCACTGAATTTGAGAATTTCAAAAAGCCCGCAAAGCTGCACGAGCTTACCATAAAGCTCGGAAGCAAGGAGGAGGAATGCGACGCATTCTACCTCAAAGCTACTCTGAACGTACCGAGCTTTACTTCGGACGTACTTGAGACTCTCTACTGGCGCGAGATCTTCGACCATTTCGAGGACTGCGCAGACGCCTGCGAGCACGTTGCAGACTGTGTTGATACCGTGGTAATGAAGAATACCTAATATGACATAAAAATAAGCCTCTGCGTTTTCAAAACGCAGAGGCTTATTTTTTGTCATCAGAACAGCGAAAGCTGATTTGTTTCCGTAAGCTCGGAGAGCACGCCTGCTTCGCCGAGCATATCAACAACGGATTTGTTGAGCTTTGCACGGATCCTGAGTTCCTCGCGGGAGAGGAATTCTCCGTCCTTACGTGCCTCAACTATCGCCTGTGCGGCGTTTTCGCCAAGTCCGTTCATAGAGGAGAACGGCACGCGGATCTTTCCGTCCTCAACAAGGAATGCGGATGCATTGGACTTATAAAGGTCTACGGGCAGGAATTTGACACCGCGAAGGAGCGCCTCGCGCACAAGGTATAAAGTGCCCTGCAATTCCTTTTCCTTTGCGGTTGCCTTTTCCTTGGAATCGCGCTTGCTTTTATCATCTACCATTTTGATATAAGCATTTACAGACGAAAGACCGCCAAGAACTATCGAGGCATCAAAGCCGCCGGGAGCAGCCGTTAAGAACGCGGCATAGAACTCAACCGGGTAGTAGATCTTGTACCAGCCGAGGCGCAGTGCGGAGATAACGTACGCCGCCGCGTGTGCCTTCGGGAACATGTATTTGATCTT
>JAZQFL010000032.1:0-7046 GCA_045539485.1 Eubacteriales bacterium | reverse complement strand
TATCCGCGAGGTGCGTGAGGAAACGGGCCTTACTCTTACAGAGTACCGCTTTTGCGGCGAAGTCTATTTTCTTAACGATATATATCCCGATGAGCTTATGTATTTATATACTGCATCCGGCTTTGAAGGAATTCTCACGGAGTGTAGTGAGGGCGTGCTTGAATGGGTGGAAAAAGATAAGGTTTCTACTCTTCCGATGTGGGAAGGGGATAAAGTGTTTTTTGGGCTGATGAAAACACAGAGCGAGCCTTTTAAGCTTACTCTCAACTACAGCGGCGACACTCTTATTTCACATAGCTGTGAAGTGCTGAATAAATAACGCAATTTAGAAAATCCTATTTACAAACCGAGAAATATATGGTAAAATCTCAGCATAAATTCATATTGAAAGGAATTCAGATATGGAACTCAAGGGATCAAGGACCGAAGCTAATCTTATGGCCGCATTTGCCGGCGAATCTCAGGCAAGAAACAAGTACACCTATTACGCATCAAAGGCAAAGAAGGACGGTTACGTTCAGATTGCCGCAATATTCGAGGAGACAGCAAATAATGAAAAAGAGCACGCAAAGCTCTGGTTCAAGCTGCTCCACGGCGGTGCTGTACCCGGCACGCTTGAAAACCTTAGCGATGCTGCTGCGGGCGAAAACTACGAGTGGACCGATATGTACGCCGAGTTTGCTAAGGTAGCAAAGGAAGAAGGCTTTGACCACATCGCATTTCTTTTTGCCGAAGTTGCGAAGATCGAAAAGACCCACGAGGAAAGATACCGCAAGCTCATTGCCAACGTAGAGGGCGGACTTGTATTTTCCCGTGACGGCGATATGATCTGGGAGTGCTCTAACTGCGGACACATCCACGTAGGCAAGCAGGCTCCCGAGCTCTGCCCCGTATGTGCTCACCCCAAGGCTTACTTCAAGCTTCGCGCTGAAAATTATTAATTAACAAAAATCGGCGCAACCGTGAGTTGTGCCGATTTTTCAATATGAGGTCTTTTGATGAATATTGAATTGGCAAACAGATTGTCCGCTCTCAGAAAAGAGCAAGGATTTTCTCAAGAAACGCTTGCGACGGCCCTTAATGTAAGCCGTCAGGCAGTAAGTAAGTGGGAGCGCGGGGAAACAAGCCCCGATACGGATAACCTCATCGCGCTTGCGCTTCTTTATAAGGTCTCCCTTGATGCGCTTGTTGGATTCTCGCTTCCTGATGAAGCGGAGACGGAGACGGTTGAAGAAATTGTCACCGAGGAGATCCCGGAACCCGCAGAGGCTGTTGATGAGCCCGAGCCGGAGGTAATGGCCGAGGCCGCAGTTACGGATGAGCCTCCTGCGGAGCAAGGCTTTACAATTGAGGATGATGAACATATCGTTCATATCTGCAACGGCGTTTTGACGGTCAAGCATAAGCCAAAGCCTAAACGCTCTGTTTTTGCAAAGCTTTTTGGCGTCAAAAGTAAAAGATAACGGAGAAAACGTAAAATGACTACTGTAAGACTTTACTACGGAAACAGGGAAGTGACTTCCGAAAAACAGCCAAATGCAATATTTATCCGCGGACTTTCTGCCGGAGGCACTCAGATAAAACCTTTGAGAGCGGGCAAAGAAAACGGCATTAGCTATATAGAAGCAGAGCTTGAGTGCGGTCTTTACTGCTACAAGGTGTTTTATACTACGCCCCATGATTACGGTATAAAGTATTTCTATATCGACGGAAAGACAGACTATATCGAATTCAAGATGCTTCTTGATCTCTTTGAAGAGGGCAGATATATGCAGAAAGCTTTTTCCAATACCACCGACCACGTAATATCCGAGTTCTATAACCCCGAAAAGATCAAGGGCTTTAAAACCTATGATACTCCTGCGTTCAGATACCATAAGGATGACCGTGCATTCACTTCAAACGAAGAGCTTTGCGCATTCTGCGAAGAGATCGCGGATAAATGCAAATATGCCCGCGTTTTTTACCCTATCGAACTTACCGAGGTATACGGTCTCAGAACTCCCGTAATGGTATTTACAAAGGATGATATCCCCGACGGCGCGTCCATTGAAGCCGTTGCGGAGATCGTCCGCTCCAAGGGTGAGCGCGAGATAATGACGGTAAGCGGAGGTATGCACGGAAACGAGCCTGCGGGTATGGAGGGTGTGCTTTCATACGCACTTGAGCTTTCCTCCGATTACGGCGAGAGCGTGCTCGACAAATTCGGCGCGATAGTTCTGATTCCTTGTGTAAGTACAGATAACACCTGCACGTTTTACAGAGAATATCCCGACGGCTGTAATTCAAACCGCGATCTTATTGCGGCGGAGCATGACGGAAGCTGTGCTTACATTAAAGCATACAATCTCTTTATGCCCACGGTTACAGTATCCTGCCATGAGGATGTCGGTGTTCTCAAGGTCAATAAAGAAGATTATTCTATAGACGATATCCATAACGTCGCTCTTGCATTCAACGGAGCCGCAAATACGCCCGTAATGGACGTGAATGCCGCAATAAAGGGAAAATCTGTCTACGCAGAGCACCTCGGTATGCAAATGATGCAGAATGTGATCGATAAGATGAATTCCGTCGGATACCGCGCTCAGCACTACAGACACGCAACGTACTTTCCCGCAAGCGAGCGCAGCTACGCGGCAGTACGCGGTGCTTTTGCCTATCTTATCGAGCTTAGCGGTATAGATAACGGCAAGGGCAATTTCCCCTTACGTGTTCACGGCGAGGTTTCCGTTATCAAATTGATAGCCGATGAGGTCATCGCGGCAAACGGAGCGGTGGCCGATGCCGTTTATAAGGCGAGGGAAAAGGTAAGAGTAAAGGAATTCGATCCCGATAACGGCTTTGTTACAAAAATGTCGCGCGAGGCGATTGCGGATGAGGCGAATCCGTCTATATACGTTGACGGAACCTTTAAAGACGAAAATGCCGTAAGGGCTTGGCCGCTTTATTCAAAAGCAGAGGTCTCGCGCCCTATGCCGACCGCTTACGTCATCCCTGCTGATCTTGCATATATCGACAGGATACTCGAGCTTCTCGATGTTCATAATATTGCATATAAAAAGCTCGATCAAGGCAGTACACTCATTTTGCGCAGGTATTCCATGACCTATCCCCCGAAGCAAACTGTTGAGCTCGGAGAAAAGGAAAAGGTCACATTTGCAAACGGCGCGTACATAGTCATCACGGATTCCCCCGCCGCATATCTTATATCTTATCTCTTTGAACCCGATTCTTATCCCGAGGGCGACGGATGCCGCGTCAGCCTCTTCAATATGGGATACATCCGCGCATCGGATCTTCTCTATAGAAGCGAAGAAAACATTTAACCGAAAAGGCTTTCGTGCAAAATTAGCACGAAGGCCTTTCGTCATATAAATAATGTAAATAGTGCTTGACGGGAAGCGCGATATGTTGTAAAATGTATCAGTAAAACTGTAATTAATTATATGGTAGGTTTGTTTTGAGCTACGATCAGAATAATATCAGAAACTTTTCTATTATCGCGCATATCGATCACGGCAAGAGCACCCTTGCGGACAGGCTTCTTGAGGCTACCCGCACCGTTGCCGTCAGAGATATGGAAGCACAGCTTCTCGATAACATGGACCTTGAAAGAGAGCGCGGCATAACCATTAAAGCGCGTGCCGTGCGCCTTGACTATACCTCAAAGGACGGCGGACAGTACGTTCTTAACCTTATCGACACCCCCGGTCACGTTGACTTTAACTACGAGGTCTCCCGTTCGCTCAACGCTTGCGACGGCGCACTTCTCGTTGTCGACTCCACGCAGGGAATAGAGGCACAGACACTCGCTAACGCTTATCTTGCGATCGATGCGGATCTCGAGATAATTCCCGTTATCAACAAAATAGATCTCCCCAGCGCGCAGGTAGACAGAGTTCGCAAGGAAATTGAGGACGTTATCGGACTTCCCGCAGAGGATTGCCCTGCGGTCTCCGCAAAAACCGGTCTGAATATAGAGGATGTTCTTGAAGCCGTAGTACGTGATCTTCCCGCGCCGAAGGGCGACCCCGATGCGCCTCTTGCCTGCCTTATCTTTGACTCTTATTACGACAGCTATCTCGGAGTTGTTGTATACATCAGAGTGAAGGAAGGAACCATAAAAGAGGGCGACCGCGTCCGTATGATGGCAACTGGTGCCGAGTTTGAGATAATTGAAGTCGGCACAATGGAACCTTTCGGCCTCAAGCGTTGCGGAACGCTTTCCGCAGGTGAGGTCGGATATATAACCACGAGTATTAAAAACGTGCGCGATACTCAGGTCGGTGATACCGTTACACATGCGGAAAACCCCGTAAGTGAGCCGCTTCCCGGCTTCCGTGCGGTTCAGTCTATGGTATATGCAGGTATCTACCCCGCGGACGGCGCACGCTACGGTGACCTTCGCGATGCGCTCGAAAAGCTCCGCCTAAACGATGCGGCACTTAATTTCGAGCCCGAGACCTCTGCCGCTCTCGGCTTTGGCTTCCGATGCGGTTTTCTCGGTCTTCTCCACATGGAGATAATCGAGGAGAGACTCGAGAGAGAATTTAACTTTGACCTTATTACCACTGCGCCGAGCGTTATATATGAGGTCGCGCTTAAAAACGGTGAAACGATAAGAATAGACAATCCCTCAAATTACCCCGCAACCGACGATATTGATACTGCCTACGAGCCTATGGTAAAGGCAAGTATAATCACTCCCCAGGATTATGTCGGCGGTATTATGGACCTTTGTCAGGACAGACGCGGTGTGTTCGTTGATATGAAATATATCGACTCTGCCCGTGTCGAGCTGCATTACACTTTGCCGCTTAACGAGATAATCTATGATTTCTTTGACGCTTTAAAGAGCCGCAGTAAGGGTTATGCAAGCCTTGACTATGAATTCAAGGGATATGAGGAAAGCGATCTTGTAAAGCTTGATTTCCTTCTTAACGGCGAGACGGTCGATGCGCTTTCGTTTATCGTTCATGAATCCAAGGCATACGGAAGAGCAAGGAAGATCGCAGAGAAGCTGAAGGAGAACATTCCGCGCCAGCTCTTTGAAATACCGATACAGGCGGCTATCGGCTCCCGTATCATCGCCCGTGAGACGGTTAAGGCAATGCGTAAGGACGTGCTTGCAAAGTGCTACGGCGGTGATATAACCAGAAAAAAGAAGCTGCTTGAAAAGCAGAAGGAAGGAAAGAAGAAGATGCGCAAGCTCGGCTCCGTTGAGGTGTCTCCGGAGGCGTTCATGGCGGTTCTTCGTCTTGACGAGGAGTAAAATAAGATTTAAAGGAGATAATATGCAAAGCGATCCGAAACCTCTTGGACTGTACTGTCATATACCTTTCTGTAAATCAAAATGCGCCTACTGTGATTTCTGCTCTGTTGCAGGCTCGGGCAATCACGCACGTGCTGTTTACGTGGATGCATTGTGCCGTGAAATGGCAGAGATGGGCAAAAAGGCCGAAGGCTATGCCGTGGACAGCGTGTTTATCGGCGGAGGAACACCTACGCTTTTGGGTGAAGGCTTGTTCAAAAAGCTCATTTCACATATGTACGACGAGTTTTTCGTTGCCGAGAGTGCAGAGTTTACGGTTGAGGCTAACCCTGCAACCGTAACAAAGAAGCTTGCGGAAACCTTTGTAAGTTGCGGTGTTAACAGAGTAAGTCTGGGGCTTCAGAGCGTTCATCAGAACGAGCTTAAGCTGCTCGGGCGTATCCACACACTTGAAGATTTTGAAAAAAGCTATGAGATTCTCCGAAAAGCCGGAATAGATAACATTAATGTTGACGTTATGTTCGGAATCCCCGATCAGACGGCGGAGAGCTTTTTAAACACCTTAAAGCACGTTGTTTCCATGCATCCCGAGCATATTTCCGCATACGGACTGCAAATAGAACCGGGAACCCCATTCTTTGCCCGCAAGGACGAGCTGCCTTTGCCAAACGAGGACGAGGAATACAGTATGTATATTTATGCATGCGAATTTCTTGAGCAGCACGGATACGGTCATTACGAGATAAGTAATTTTGCTCTGCCGGGAAGGGAATGCAGACATAATCTGAAATATTGGAACGGCGACCCTTATATCGGCATCGGCTGCGCCGCTCATTCGTTTTTCGGCGGAGAACGCTTCGGAAGGTGCGAGGATATAGGACAGTATGTTTCCGCAGTTAAACACAAGGCGCTTGACAGTACGGTTGAAAGCAGGGAAGTAATAACTCTAAGCGCCTTTGAAAGTGAGTACGTTATGCTCAGAATGCGTCTTTCCGAGGGGGTAAACAAAAAGGCATATAAGGCTGTATTCGGTTTTGATTTTGATTCCCGTTACGGAGACAAGCTGAAAAGCTATGTAAAAGCGGGCTTTGTTATAAACGATACTGAAAATTGCCGCTTTACCACCGATGGAATGTACGTCAGCAACACCGTGCTTTCGAGCATTCTTGATATATGATTTGGTGTTGACAATTATTTGCATTTCTGTTACAATATTCACAGTAAACAACAGCGGTCTTGACCGCAGAATCTTTTGGAGGACATTATGGCTGAAGATAAGAAGCTTCCCGTTGAGGAAGAAGGCGAATATGTTGATATAGTTACTCTTACCGACGACGAGGGAAATGATACCGAGTTTGAGGTAGTAGGTACTCTTGAGGATGGCGGCAAGCTTTATTATGCTCTTGCTCCACTTGAAAACGAGGAAGGCGAGTTTTACGTTTTTGTTGCTTCCAAGGACGAAAACGGCGAGGATATACTCTCCACCGTCGATGACGATGAAGAGTTTGACAGAATTGCCGATATTTTTGAGGATGAGCTTTTTTCCGAAGCTGATTACGACGTTCAGTAAGTTATAAATTCCGCTCTTTATCATATAATATATTTGCGTGTTCCTGCTCCGTGCGTGATATGATGAGTTTATAAACCTACAAGATACAAATGGAGCCCGGACTTCTTCTGCGGGTATGCAGACCTCCCGCCACGGCCGACTTTGTGCCGCCGTGCACGGATGC
Organism: Eubacteriales bacterium; assembly: GCA_045539485.1. Taxonomy (GTDB): domain Bacteria; phylum Bacillota; class Clostridia; order Oscillospirales; family CAG-272; genus RUG12395. The sequence goes on along the minus strand of JAZQFL010000032.1, from coordinate 38 downwards.
TGGTAGCACAAAACAGGAGAGAGGGCACCACCCTTGCT
>JAZQFL010000031.1:0-3639 GCA_045539485.1 Eubacteriales bacterium | reverse complement strand
CCTCGGTAATGCCGACCTCAAGTATTGATGCACTGCGCTTTACTATCGTTGCAAGCTCCTCGGGTGAATAAAGCTCCAGACGGAGCATAACTCCGAAACGGTCGCGCAGAGGTGTTGTAAGCTGACCCGCTCGCGTGGTTGCACCGATAAGAGTAAACTTCTTAAGCGGCAGTCGGATACTGCGAGCGGAAGGACCCTGACCGATAATTATGTCGATAACGTAGTCCTCAAGTGCGGGGTAAAGTATCTCCTCAACGGCTCTCGGCATACGGTGTATCTCGTCGATAAAGAGCACATCGCCCTCCTGCAGATTCGTAAGCAGGGAAACAAGGTCGCGCGGCTTTTCGATAGCAGGACCCGACGTCGTGCGGATATTTACGCCGAGCTCGTTTGCAATAATGTACGAAAGCGTGGTCTTACCAAGACCGGGAGGGCCGTAGAGCAGAACGTGGTCAAGCGCCGCTCCTCGTATTTTAGCGGCATCAATGAAAACGGAAAGGTTTTCCTTGACCTTGGTCTGTCCTATATAGTCGCACAGCACCTTCGGACGGAGCTTGTTGTCCTGATCCGCATCCTCAAAGCTTTCCGTAGGGGCAACTATTCGGTTTTCAAGATCGTATTCTTCCTGAATTGCCATTTCTGCCTCCTATTAAGTCAGTCTTGCAATGCAAAGACGGATGATATCCTCAACCGACATTTGCGATGCATCAATATCGCGTACAGCGTTCTGTATCTCGCTTCTGGAATAGCCGAGCACCTCAAGTGCGCTCTCCGCATCAAGGATCTTGGAGCCTGCGGAAGCGGCTGTGGGACGTGCGGGCGCGGCAATATCGTCGCCCTTGCTTGTGTAGCTCATTCCGCTTATCTTATCCTTGAGTTCAAGTATAATTCTGCTTGCGGTCTTTGGACCGATACCCTGTGCGGCGCTTATTACCTTCGGCTTATCCGCAAGGATAGCAGAGGTAAGCTCGCTTACCGTAAATGCGGAAAGTATTGAAAGTGCGGCCTTTGGGCCGACACCCGATACGGTTATTAGAAGTTTGAAGAAATTCAGCTCCTCGGTATCAAAAAAACCGAACAGCTCAACTCCGTCCTCACGTACGGAAAGATAGGTGTAAAGCTTTGCAACGTCGCCTTGCTGTATTCTTGTAAGCTTGCCGTGCGTGGTCTGGGATATCGTAAGCGAATATCCGACTCCGCAGGCTTCTATAGTCGCACTTGCTACGTTAAGCTCGGCAAGCTCGCCCTTAATGTATGAAAACATTTTAACTCCTTACTGCGGTCTGCACAAAAACACTTTTCTCTCGTCCGTTTCAAGTGCTTTTTTAGCATTCTCCGCTTTTGTTTTGTCGGTAAATATTCCGAATACAGATGATCCCGAGCCGCTCATCATTGCGTTATCGGCGCCGTTTTCAAGAAGAAGCTTTTTCGTTTCGGATGACTTGGGGCAAACGGGGAGTACGGCATCCTCAAAGATATTGTACATATTGTCTGTTACGGCTTTGAGGTTTGCTTCGTTGAGTGCATCGATCATTGATTGGATGCTCTCGCGTGAATCGGAGCGGTCGGAAAAATCACTGTGTATCCTATCAAGCTCACCGTATGCCCATGCGGTTGAAACGCTCTCATTCGATGAGCATATCAATATCGTGCAATCGGGCATCGAAGCAACGGACTTCATTTCCTCGCCTCTGTTCTCGGTAAGCTTAGTTCCTTTTACGAGACAGAAGGGAACGTCACTGCCGAGCTTTGCCGCACATTCGAGAAGCTTGGGTGTGCTTGCCCTTTCCTCAAATAGCGTATTGAGCGCAAGCAACACTGCGGCGGCATCGGTGCTGCCGCCGGCAAGTCCTGCGCATACGGGAATATTCTTTTCAATGAAAATGTCAACGGAATAACCGTTTATACCAAATGTCCTTAAATAAAGGTCAGCGGCTTTCCATGCGATATTACGCTCGTCCTGAGGTATATCGGGATTTGAGCAAGCGATGTGCACGCTGTTTTTCTCAGTCTTTTCCACGGAAACGCTTACATCATCGGAAAGTGTTACCGTCTGCATTATGCTTTTGATGCTGTGAAAACCGTTATCAAGGATCGATAGCACGTCAAGATACAGATTTATTTTTGCGGGAGCTTCTATTTTAATTTCCATTATATCACCTGAACGGTTCGTATTACAGACAATTATAGCATATCTGTATACCGATTTCAATAAAAAGTATTGATTTGGGTGAAAATATAATTTATAATTAAAGCAACGGATTAAAGTGAGCACAAGGAGCAACTATGAAAGAGCTTTTTAATAAAAAATATCTGAAGATACTGCTTTTTACTGTGGGCTGTGTGGTAATTACTGCACTGTTCCTTTCGCTTTTGCTGAATTTTAATTCCGTTATCCGCTTTTTCTCCGGCGCAGTACGTGTCCTTTCGCCGGTGCTGTACGCGATCGTTGCCGTTCTGCTTATCAATCCCTCCGTCCATCTTTTTGACGAAAGGCTGTTTCCGTTTGTTTTCCGACGCGCGAAAAAGGACAGACCAAAGCTCCGCCGTGTGCTTTCCGTAATATGCGCATACCTTTTGTTCATCATTCTTTTCCTCGCAGTTGTAGTCATCGTTATCGTTCCCGTTGCGGAGAATGCCGAGATACTTCAGACAAAGATCCCCGGTGCTATCCGAAGCACGGTTGGCTGGATCGAGAAAACAATAGATAAAACGGAATTCCTTGCTCCTCATAAGGACGTTATTATGGAGCATATCGAAAATTCGTTTATATTCTCGCCGAGCTTGGTGCAGAACCTTGTAGGCAAGGTTCTTTCATATACCACCACCGTTCTTTCGGAAACCTTCAACGTTCTTATTGGCGTTATTATTTCAGTCTATATAATCGTTTCAATGGACAGCCTTAAGACCCTGCGCGATAAGATCATGGCGGCTTACCTTTCCGAGGAGACATCGCTTGAGATAAGACATTGCGCAAGGGAAGCGTACAGGATATTTTCAGATTTCTTCACAGGAAGACTGATGTATTCAATTACTATCGGTATTGCGTTCTTTTACGTTCTGTATTTCCTTAAGGTGCCCTTTTATTCGGTAATATCAATTGCAATGGGTATCGTTGCATTTGTTCCCGTGTGCGGAACTATACTTTCCTATTCTGTCGGAGTTTGTCTGTGTGTTCTGTTCGATCCCCAGGATGCAGGATGGTGCGCACTTATTTTCTTCGCACTTTTCCTTCTCGGCAGACTGTTCCTGCAGCCCAACCTCATTAAGAAAAACGTGAATGCAAGCATCGGTCTTTGTATAGTTGCGGTGCTTGTGATGTATGCTGCATTTGACCTTGTCGGTGCGCTTATTGCGGTTCCGACGTTTATAGCGCTGAAAAGATATATCATTCATTACATTTCCAAGAAAAAGATAAAAGCTAAAAGCTCTGCGGCTGTGTCTAATGAGTGATGCGAGCAAGTAATTAAAATACGGCAAGGCGTTATACGCCTTGCCTCAGTCTGTCGAAAAACGCCCATCAAGCGAAAGCAAAGATGGGCGTTTTGGTATATTGCGGAGCAGTAAATGAGAAAAAAGCAAAGAAGTCGGAGGGATGATCATCTCTCCACTTTCTTTTTGCTAATTTTTTGAGATTCA
>JAZQFL010000030.1:0-4467 GCA_045539485.1 Eubacteriales bacterium | reverse complement strand
AGTTATATCCGGGAGAAGTAAACCACTTGGATACACGGTCCGCAATATGTACGTTAACGTAGAAGATAGCCTTCATACCTGCGGCGTGAACCTCTTCAATTGCCTTGCGGAGTCCCTCTCTGCCGCCGAGCGCCTCAACGGGCTCGTAATCGGGGTAGTATGCGTCAAGTCCGCCTACGTGCCAGCCGATGAAGAGAACGAGATCGGAGCCCGCATTATCTCTTGCGCGGATAGCGGCCTTGCCGAAGGTGTCGAAATCAGTACCGATACCGTCAGCATTCAGGCAGCGGCAGGACATATCTGCGGGAGCAAGAACGGTCTTGCCGGGTGCATCGTCGCAATACTTGAGATGGAGATACTCGGGGTAGGAAACGCACTGGTAAACTGCCATACCTGCGATATTCTTACCTCTCTCGGTTCTGCCGGGGCCTACCTGGGGGAGAGTCTTCTTCCATGCATTATACACGTCAGCCGCCTTGTGCCAGTCACCGGCACCTACGCCGAGGCAGAAGGGCTCAAGCGTGGAGCTCTGTCCGGGAGCAAGGAAGGGCCAGTTTCTGATAAACATTCTGCCGACCTTCTCAAAGCCGAGCTGCTTGTATGCGTGATCTTTATCGTGATGAGCGAGATAGAAATGCTCCTTCTCGTTATGTACCGCAAAGCAGGTAGCCGCAAGCGGAACGGGATAGTTCATTACTATTACGTCCTCGGTGTACGTATCGTTATCACCGATGGTGCTGCGGAACTGGATCTTGTTTTCGGTGGTGAAGTCACTTCCCTCCTCGGGGGTAAGGAAAGCCTTCTTGAAGTCGGAGCCGTCCATTATGGGGAAATAGAGAGAATCGTCGCCGCCCTTAACGCTTGTAACGTCGGGGTAGGTGAGATTAACAACAACGCCCTTCTCAGACTCGTTCTTTACTGTGATATAGGAAGTAATACGCTTGCCATCCTCGGTAAAGGATATCTTTTCCTCAAGAACTACGTTTGCGCAACCGTCTTTTACGGTATGGGTGATAACAAGGGTATCTCCGTCCTTGGCAATAGTTGCGGGCTGACCTACCGCAGAAATTGTTCTTGCGGTCTCAGCGTTGGGGCGGCTGTCCCAGATATCGGAAGTGCCTTCGTCGAAAACGAAGCTTATCCAGTTGGCAGACTCCTCAACGTACACACGGCCGGTATCCTTGTTCTTGACACTTACAAGGCATCCGTCGGTATCGCGGAAACAAAGATGCAGATGTTCGGATTCAAATATCATAATTACACCTCACTGTATTTTTTGCCGAATTTACAACATCATTTTAACATTTTATTGTTCACTATTAAATGTCAATTGTTGTCTGCTGTTTGTCGTTTCTTGCCGTGGATGCAAAATCAGTCATCATCCCTTATGCTAATGATATCACAAGCGTTTTCTGTTGTACATAGCAATTAATTACATTTTATTATCAAATTTTCCGTTTGCTTGCAACATAGTACAAAAAACGATAAAAGCTTGACAATTATTGTTATTTCGGTGTATAATCGTATATGGTAAACTGTTATTAAGATTGCTTAAAAAAAGCAACCGAAACACGTTACCGAAAAAGGAGAATCCTTAAATGAGCAACGCAAAAAATAAGCTTTCACGTTCAGCAAGGGTCTTTTGCGCAGTACTCGCCGCAATTACGATTATCGGCGCTTCTATGTTCGCAGTTTCTTGCCAAAACGATCCCCCCGCAGAAACCACCGACGGAGTAACTACCGACATCCCCGTTACTGACGTCCCCGATGATATATACGCTCCTTTGCAGATGGACATCGTTTTCGTTACCGAAGAAGGAAGCGGCACGCACGACGGCTCTTCCCCCGAGAATGCAACCACGCTTGCAGAGGGTCTCGGACTCACAAAACGCATAGGCGGAACTATCGTTGTTTGCGGTCCCATAAAGCTTGACCGCGAATACTTCTTCCCCGATAACGACAAGACCGTTACCATCACCTCTGTACATAACGGCACCGACTACCGCGATTCCGGTGCAAAGCTGATACTTACAAGCGTTACCTCCTTCTACGGTGACTACACCTTAGACGGAATAAGACTTGACTCTTATGCAAACGACCTCCTTCTCTGCTGCCAGTATAATAACATAACTATCGGAGAAGACGTGGTTTGCAAGAAGGGCCCCGGAGTTACCACAGATATTGCCATTATCTGCGGCTACAATGCGCACTCTGCGGCTCACCGCAGCACCCATGAGGTAAGCTGTGTTAAGGATGCCTGCGTAACCGTAAAATCCGGTTCTTGGAAATATATACGAGGCGGCAACCGCAGGGTCAACACATCCTCCCCCTTCGGTGAGATAGGCGAGGGCATTACCTTTGTTATTAAGGTAGAGGGCGGAAAGTTCACCGCTACGGACGGCAATGATTACTGTTCCGCAACTGGCATGAACAGCGTTCACGGTAACGTTTATATGGAAATAAGCGGCGGCGAATTCAGAGGTCCCGTGTTCGCTGTCTCCCGAACCGGAAACAACGCAAATAAGTACGACGTTTCCATAACCGGAAACGTAACGCTTAAAATTACGGGCGGTACATTTAAGAATAACGGCATAACCGCCGCACAGACAACCTATGACAAAGCAACGATAAAAAGCACCGCAAATGTGACCGTATGTATTGCAGGCGGCGAATTTACCACCGGCAAAGTGACCGCATCGGGCGCTGCCACTTCAAATTATAAGCTGGTACTCGGTGACGATGTTGCGCAAAATGTGAACGTAAGCCTTTTCAAAAACGTTGAAAGAGGTAACTCCTTCTGCGACGCGATTACAGCACCCGCGCTTAAGGACAACCTTGTAATATACACAGAGCCTCCCTTCCCGGAGACAGCCCCCACAACGGGCGAGATCACTCCCGAGGAGGAAAAACTGCTCACCGACGAAGCCAAGACTAAGCTTGAAAGCTATCGCAAGCTGACCGCGGTCACGGGTCCCGATAAGTACGAGCGTCTCCGCACGCTCCGCGACAAAGAGGACAAATACAATCTCAAGGCAGTTGAATCCGTAACTCTCTGTAATCTCCTTACGGGAGAATACTCACCTAACAAAACCATCACCAATTTTAACATTGCAGGCGCAGGCGGCGGATATATGATCGACTGCGGAGACTTTGTTCTTCTTGCATTCGGTGATAACAACCCCGAGGGCGGCCTCGGAAAGCCTTGGCGTGCAAACTCCCTTGGATTTACAACTGACTTTGATTACACGGACGGAATCACATTTGACGGTTTCTATCTCAACGATATCGGCGAATTTGACGGAATGGCAAGCGAGTTCCTGCTGTCCGGACATACCTCGGGCGTTGAAGATTCAAAAATACCTACGGGCGGCATTAAGATAGGTGACAAGCTCTATTTCGGCTATATGTCCGTACGCGAGTGGACAAACGACAATGCTGACGGAATCTGGCCCTGCAACTACGGCGGACTTGCAATTTCCACCGATATGGGACGTTCTTGGCAGACTCCCTCCGACCTGCGTTGGCCCGAGGAAAGTAATTATGCTCAGCTCTACCCTGTCATCAACGGTGACTGGGTATACATCTTCGGCGTTCCCGGCGGCAGAAAGGGCGCATGCAAGATCATGCGTGTCCGCATTGAGGAGATCGAAAACTTCTCCGCCTACGAATACATGGTAGGCAGAGATGAAAACGGCATCGGCATCTTTGAAAAGGGTTATGATGCTATGATGTCCGACTTTGCCGCAATTGAGGCAAGCGTCGGCGGTGTCGGCGTTATGTACAACGAATACCTTGAGGAGTGGATCGTAACCTACTGCACACCGCAGGCAGGAAACATACGTACCGGAAGTATCGTTATGAGAGTTGCAAAATCGCTTGATGCTGTTTGGTCCGATCCTGTGCTCATTATGTCCCAGGCAACCTACGGCTCTGTTTACGAGCCTCGTATTTGCGCAAGATATGTACGCGACGGCGGACAAAAGATGATGCTTATCTGCTCACGCTGGAGCATATATAACTCTCTTATATTCGAAATAGAGCTTTCAAGAGACTGACCACAACAGGGTGCGGGCGAATTTCGTCCGCACCCAAAGGTGTTTTTTTAGAACGTGTTTCACAAGCATTTAAAGCTTGGAAAATTTATAATTCAGGAGAAGATACATGAAGAATTACGGCCAAACAAGGCATGGAGCTTTACGCGTTTGCGTTCTTATAACCGTGCTGATATGTGTGATAGTGACCGCGTCTTGCTCCAAAAACGGACACGGCACCCCATCAACCACCACAGAGCCAAGAATCACTACCGAGGCTCCCGTTACCACCGAGGCTCCCGTTACAACCGAGGCTCCCGTTACTACTGAGGCTCCCGTTAACACCGAGGCTCCCGTTACTACCGAGGCCCCCGTTACTACCGAGGCTCCCGTTACCACCGAGGCTCCTGTTACTACCGAGGCTCCCGTTACTACC
>JAZQFL010000029.1:0-17569 GCA_045539485.1 Eubacteriales bacterium | reverse complement strand
ACTCTAACCAGCTGAGCTATGCCTCCGTATTCCACGGCTGATAGTATAACATAACTCAATCCAATTTGCAAGGGGATTTTACATATATTTTTAAAATTTATTCTTACAACAGATGCGAAACATAAACATCGCATACGCAACAAAATAAAACGCGCACGAAACACCAATCCACGGAAGCAATACAGAGAAAGAATAAACTCCCGCGATATATCCGTACGGCGGGAAAAAGAGCCTTAACCACACGGGGATATTAATGTTTATAAACACGGGGCAAAGCGTTATCATCAGTACCGCAACAAACGGGATAAGCACTCCGAAAACACTTTCCTTTGCAAAAACAACACGCAAAAAGGTTGAGAACGCAACGACGGAAAATACAAAAGCAATAAGCAGGACTGCCTCGCGTAGAAACGAAGTTGCAAGACCAGATATTGCAAGCGCGGCAAGAGAGACCGCCGCGATATCAAACACGGCAATCAGATTATATATAACGTAAACTCCGAAGCGTTTTCTTTCGGGTATCATATTAAAGCAGCCCTCGCGCTCGTCGCGTATCGAATACAGCGAAACGGCAAGACCGCCGATGACCGCGAGTACCGAAAGAATACCCCTGACAGGCGATAGAAGTATGCCCGAATCGCTGCTTATCGCTTCCCCGCCCTGAGTTACGATTCGGAACATATTATCCCCCTCGGCAGCCGTAGAATCGTAATGATCTTTAAACTCATCGGCGCCCAAATGGGAGAGCTCGGGATAACGAAGCTCCATAAAGCCCGAAAACATATGTAAAGATAGATGAGGATACAGAGCCGCCATAAGCTTTTCGCGCGATACCTGAAGAAGTACACTTTCCTCGCGCTGAACTACTGTAACAACATAGTTATCTTCATTTACATCGGATACGTAGTTCCCTATTCTTTTATCTAGCCCTTCGGGAAACAGCCAAGCGGCATCTGCTTTACCGCCTTCAACAGCGCTTATCGCATCATCGCTGTTCATTTCCGTAATATTGATAAGTGCGCCGCTTTCTAAAGAAGAAAGTATCTCTTGATACAGAGGCTCGCTCGGTGCATCGCTTGCAACGGCGATGCTCAATACAGCACCGCCCGATGATGCAGAAGCAGAAAAAGCAAAAACGAATACGAGCGAAAACGCAAGTATACAGACAAAGCTCGGCTTTTTAAGCAAGCGCTTATTCAAAAGCCAAACACGCACTAAGATCTTGCTCACAGCCTCGCTCCTTTCCCTATCTTTCAGATAGTGTTTTTCTGTAATTTACCGCGATAGCGGCAACAATGAGCAACAATGTATAAACGGCAATTACCGCAATACCCTTAATATCTTCATTTCCGCTCAGTGCAGATATCAGATAGCTCCGCGCCGCGCCGAGCGGGAGAGCATTTCCAAGCAATTGCAATGCATCGGGGAAAAACGAGATAGGATAGATGCATCCGCAAATATATGAAAGCGCTATTGCACCGAAGAACTGAATTATGACTCCGCTTGCGATATTATCTGCAATCGCAAATGCAAAATACTGCAATGCCGCAATAACCGCAACAACGGGAACACACAGCATAAACAGATGCAAGGCAAGATTAAGGGAGATCAAACCCACAATCTGCAAAGCCAAAAGAACACAAAGGGACGTAATAAGCAATGCCGCAAGATACGAAGCGAACTCACAAAGCGTCTGCTTCCACACCGCAAGACCGCGCGATGCCGCAAGGCGCTGTAAGGAATTATCAGCCCTCACAAACAAACTGCAATATGGGATACCAAAAAGCGACAGGCAAAGAATACCAAGACCGCACAAAAGATAAGTGACAAAGTCCGCCCCGTCGGATATACCGCGCACATCAAGCCTCAAAACGCTCGGACGCTTCAGAACAAGATTAAAATACCTAAGCACAAGCTCGTCCGTATTTTTGCCGTAATTTTCTCTGAGCCCGTTTGAAAGTGTAAGGTCCTGCATTGCATAGATTCCCTTCTGGGAATGCACAAGCATTCGGGAGATCGCTGTAAGTATCTCTTCTTTAAAAACAGTTGTGATTCCTCCGCTTACATCCGAGGTAACGAAATCAAGCTGCATTACCTCCCCTCTGACGGCAGCGTCGACAAATCCCTCGGGGACAACTATGTAAGCCGCTATTTTACCAGCGGAGAGCTTAGAGCGCGCATCGGACTCTGACATAGATTCAAGGCTGAGCATCATATTTGAGGAATCCGCTTCCTTTATGAAATCTATACCGAACCCGAGAAAAGTTGACGATGTATCGCCGACAATGCCAATTTTTACTATCCGCTTGTCCTCTGCAGAAGTGTCATCACCGATTAACCGAACGGCAAATACCGAAAGCAAAACAGCAAGCAAAAGGGACATCGATACAGCAAAAGGCAGATAACGCAAAACGCGTTTTATCTGCGCAGTAAAGTATTTCATATCCCTCACCTGCCTTTACAAGCTTTCAGATAATTCCTTCGTATTTCCGTTATAGGAAAACTCTTTTACCGTACCGTCTTTTAGAATATACAGTCTGTCGCAAAACTCAAGCTCATCCGCTGAATGAGTTGTAAGCACTATGATCTTTCCCTGCTTTTTGCACTCGTTAAGATAATCAAATATTATCTCCTTGCACGGAATATCAAGCGCGGCTGTCGGCTCGTCGAGCAGAAGCAACATGGGATCGTTTGCCATAGCACAACATATAGAAAGACGCTTTTTCATTCCTCCGGACATCTTGCGAACGGGAACCTTAATAAATTCATTGATCCCAAGCTTGGCACAGACACCCGAGTCAAACGATCTGCGGAGCTCCTCTTTTTTATACCACATACGAAGATTATCCTCAGCGGAAAGCTCTGCAAACAGCGGCGTGCCCTGCGGTACGTAACCGATGCATTTCTTTAGATCAGCACCGCTGAAACTTATCTCTCCTCCGTCTGAGGATGATACACCCGCGATCACAGAAAGCAGAGTTGACTTTCCGCACCCGTTTTTTCCGAGAATACCGACGCATTCGCCTGAGCGTACCGAAAGCGAAACACCGTCAAGAACTGTCTTTCTGCCATAAGATTTTCGCAAATTATCAATTACAAAATCCATAACACACCTTTGGATATAAGTTATCCCCCGTTTTTGGCGGGGGATAACGAATTAATTATTGCTCGCTGAGAAGAGCGCGTATCATATTGACGATCTCATCGGGGAGCTCGGAATTATCAAGCGCTGTAAGAATCTTATTGAAATCGATAGACATTGCCCAAACGGCGGGCTCGGTTACATAATCTGTAGGAACGGTAATAGCCTCAGCCTCTCCGTTCTCGACAGTTAACTTAATACCCGCAAGATTAGCGTTGTTCATCTCGACAGAGATAAACGACTCGGACTTGTTTCCGTTTGTCTCAAACTCAATATTAAGACCGAACATACCGATAGCAATTGCAGTTGAAGGATCAATATCGGGCAGGCTGGCGAGTCCGCTGCCGGGTTTTAGCCGCACAGATCCCTTGGTTATACCCTTATCGGCTTGAGAGTTATCGCAATCCTTTAAGGTAAGAACTGCAACCTGCTTGCCATCGTAGCTTGCAGTTACCGTGCAGTTAACAACTTCCTTAATTTCAGTACCGCTTGCGCTTATAGAGATCTTTGCAAATTCTTCACCGATTGCAGACATCCCAAACGCAAAGTCATCTCCGACCTTAAGGGCGCCGGATTTAAAATTGAGGATCTCGGTGCCGTATGTATCACAGGCAACTACGTCAATACCGAAAACATCATTATTTTTGTCAACGTAAAGACGCACCGTAAGAACGGTTGCGCCTGTTGTTTCCGTGGGATCGTTCTTTTCTATCTCAAGGAAGTCCTTTGCGGCAGAGATGATTTCAGCATACGCTTCGTCAACGTCTTCCTCACCCTCATAGAACTGCTCGAAAAGGGGCTTGATACGGTCATCGGCAACAAACTTTTCAACGATAGCAATAGCGGTATCGTAAACCACCTTATCTGTAGCCATCCAAGTCAGTACCGTCATCTCGGAAGAAAGCGAACCAACCGTGAAATCATCTTTAAAAGAGGTCACATCAGACGCGCCGGAGTAGAGCATCTTATAATAATCTGCGATTACGGGTAATATCTGCTTAATTTCGGATGAATTGAGGCTGACAGAGTTTTTAACTTCATCAACAGCCTCTTTATCAACATTCTCAAGAAGGCTGTTGATATCGAAAAACAGTGCCTTATCCGTTCCCTCGGAGAGATTAATGTAAGCACCGAGGTTCTTTGTATCGAGAATACCGGAGAGAGCAATAAGAGAGCTGTTTGCATAACCAAGCGAAAGTACAAGCTTAGCGAGATCCCCCTTTACTGCAGCATCAAAACCGATCTTGATATTGTTAATAACGGAAATATCAACAGGAAGCTCTTCGCCTAACATTGCAGCCAGAGTATCGCTCAGCACGGGCTGAAGAGTAAGAGATACTTTCTTACCGGAAAGCGAGGCAAGATCAAGAGAAGGAACAGCATTGCCGGCATCATTATCAGAATTTTCAAGGGCCTCGTCAGCAATGTCATTCAAAGCAGCAACAAACTGCTCTGTGGGATTTGCGTAATTCTTCTTGCAAGAAACAAGACCAAGAAGCATTGTAAATGCAAGAAGCATACACAAAACGCGTAAAATATTGTTTGATCTCAAGTTTTTCACGATATATATCCTTTCGTGTAAAATCACTTATTATCTACGTTATTTACGTGAACATCAAGTTGATTATAAGGTATAACTATGCCGTTCTTGTCAAACTCTTTCTTGACCTCAGAAAGGAGATAGAAGTTGTTATTCCAATAATCTCCGCTATTACACCACGTGCGGCAAACAATATCAATCGAAGAGGCGGCATAGGACGCAACCACAACAAAAGGCGCAGGATCTTTAAAGATCTTTTCGTTTGCGGCACATACGTTTGAAATGATTTCAAGTGCACTATCCGCATCGGAATCATAAGAAACAGAAAAAGTAAGATCAAGCCTGCGGGTATCCTTAACAGACGCATTGACAATAACGTTATTCGCAAGAGTACCGTTAGGTATGTAGATCATTCTGTTATCGGGGGTAACAATATGAGTGTAGAAAAGCTTGATATCCTCAACGGTTCCACTCTCTCCTCCGCTGGTAATAAAGTCGCCGAGCTTGAAGGGACGCATAAGAATTATTATCACGCCGCCCGCAAAATTAGAAAGGGTTCCTTGAACTGCGAGAGAAATTCCTACACCCAAAGTAGCGATGCAAGCTGAAATCGAAGCCGTCTCAACGCCGATATATCCAACGAAGAGAACAGCCACGAGGATCTTAGCCGCTATCTTGACAGCGCCCGTTGAAACACGCGTAATTGTAGCATCAACTTCCTTCTTCGTCATGGCGGCATTAAGCTTCTTAGCTAAAGAGTCAATGATCTTAAACGAGATCAGCATAACAACAAGACCGATAACGACCTTAATGCCTGTAGTAGCAAGCCAATTAAGAACTGTGCCGAGAAGTGCAAGTGCGACGTTACTGTCGGCACTTGCCTGAAGTGCAAAAAACATAGTAACCTCCTAGAAAATATAAATATTATACTCTGACGTAAGTAACATTGGGATCAGCAGTGACAGCATGATGATCGCCGGAAAGCTCGGGGTGAAGATTGCAGAAATAACGGGCAAGCCTATCGTCATCCGAAAACTTTTCGCACTCAAGCATCTGTTTAATTGCGCCGCGGCGCACAGATTTGCGAAGATGGGAACGAAGCGCATTTCGGCGGGAAGCACCGCCCCTGCCGCTTCCGTTTATAAACTTGATAAGAACCTCACCCTCAGCCTTAGCACAGGCAATCGCATATTCTGCGTCAATCAGCATAGAGCGGGTGTTGATAGAATTTGAAAGGTCTACTGTTTTCAAACTTAACCTCAGTTATTAAAAGTGATTGAGCTGTCGATAGTAACATAGTCAACGGAAAGACCGGCATATACACCTCGGAAATGCCACGAAGCCGTAATGGGGAGCGTTGTTGAGGACGCTTGGGCTTTCTTTACTGTAAAGGTATATGTTCCGAAATCTATCTCATTAAATCCGGCTCCCGGAATCTCAAGCTGAGGTGTATTATAATTGATTTTTTCATCTCCCACGCTCAGTTCTCCATCATAACGCTCGCCGACAAAAATGGAATAGCATTCAAGGAATACCTTGACAGTAATGACCGCGGTTCCCTCCTCAGGACCGTCAACAGCGGACCAATTGAGAAGAAGGTTGAGCTTAGTTCCCGAATCGGATACTACGTAACCGGAGCCAAGCTCCCTTCCGGGAGTATGAGGATGCTCAACAACCGCAGTAGTATCCTCGGTTACAGGTTCGGTAACCGGCGGATCAGTAACGACAGGTGCTTCTGTAGTTACGATCACCTCGGTGGTTGAGGGGGCTTCGGTAGCGGGAATATCTGTTGTAACAACCGGATCGGGAAGAATACCGGAGGTAACAGGATCAGTAGTTACGGGAGGCTTGTTCCCATCGCAGGAGGAAAAGGACAAACACAGAACAAGCGCTGCCAAAAGAAATATATATTTTTTCACGGTTCACCTTTCTAAATCTCGTAAATAATTGTTTTTAAATATTATAACACTACATACACATTAATTCAAGGGTTAGCAAATAAAAGACAAAAAGTTATCAATTCGTTCATATTTCGAAAAAACGCGGATATTACGCGGATATTACTCAGTATAGCTGAAAAAACTGCCCAACTTCCTGTGGGAAGTTGGGCAAAAATACATTCTTTCTCAAGTGCTAAACCAATCGGTATTCATGTAAAGACACCAATCGCTCATTGAGTCGGTTTTAATATCGGGAAGCTCTGTTATTTCCAAAGCGGGTGCTACGTATTTTTCTTTCATATCCACCCTCACTTTCAGAAATATGCATCGGCGGCAATGCCGTAAAGATACATGGCTCTTATGAGATCTTTTAGAGCATCATTGGCAGTATTCAGATTATGCGCCATGTAATCGCGAACGCTGTAGGTGACGGTCAATGATGAGCCGTCTGCCACAAGAGGTTCTGCGGTAACAGTATATGGCGCGTCAAAATATGCAGCAGGAATATCGCTTATCTTAACAGCAATCTTTCCCTCGAAAACAAAGGGCTCCAAAATCACCTCGTCAGATACAGGTCCGGAAAGCTTGAATACATAATCTGAGGTGTTTCCTTCGAGAACGAAATAATGCGTTATGGCAGTAGCGGCATCGACCGCAATATTAACGCCGAAATAATCAATACTCGGAGAAGCATCTGTGAGACTTGCAGACTTATACGAAATGATATCTTCGTCATTCACATCATAAATATAGTCGCTAATTAAGTTATTGTCCCCGAATAATACGTTTCCGTTTGCAAGCTCAAACTCGCTATCTGAAAAATACCCAAAATACTTTTGCGAATATCCGCCGTAGTTAAGAAGAGCGACACATAGTTCCTTCAGTAAAGCGTCCTTGGTGCTATTGCCTGTCGTATAATTGCCCGAAATCATGTAGAGTGCGTAATTCTTAACTGAGTATGTATAATCATCACCGAAATTTCCGTTTCCATCCGAAATGCGTGCGGTCACAGTACGAGACCACATGGGAGAGGGCAAAGAACACGAAAGAACCGCTTTGCCGTTTTCATCCTTTTTGCATTCGGAGAGTTTTTCGGTAACAACAGTCTCCTCTTGACCGTTGATAACGTATTCAACAAAAGCCCCATCGCTGCTCAGAAGTGCATCGGGTATATCAACGTGAAAATTAAGAGAGATTTCCCCCTCGAGCGTAAGACTGTGGCCTACAAGCTTTTCTCCAAGCGCCGAACTGCGCTCTAATATCCTCACGCATCCTTCAGAAGATCCAAAGCTGACCTTTTGAAGATCTTTGTTGATACTACCGGTGGTGGATACAGTAACCGTGCTTTTCGAAGCATCGTCAGACGGAAGAGCATCAGACTTTATTCTGAAATAAGCCGTTGCCATTTGCTTTGTGTAATTAAAGTTTTTACTTGAAGTCCAATCCAAAGACAGGATATTGAAGCAGTTTTTTTCAGCGTTAGCATCAGTGGGTCTTCCAAAGTACAGCGTTCCGTAATTATTACCGCACTGAACTGCGTTGACGAATTCAAGATTATCTCCAAAGCGGACATCAAATGAACCTGACGCAAACCCGGCGGACGGGAGAGCCGTTATCGAGATGGGCACAGCGACAATATCGCCGGGGTATCCATCGACACTGCCAACGGTTATCATTCCTTCATCTGACGCAGAAGCAGATACAAAGCAGTTGGATAAACAAAGCACACAAGCAAGCAGAAAAATAAAACTCCTGTTTAATGTTCTCATTGTGCCTCCCGAAGTAACAATTTGGTTACTATTTTATTATATCAGAGCTCTTGCCGTTTGTCAAACATAATTACCGAAAAATAACACAATTTTCAGGAAATCCAAAGGGTGGAAAGACGTTTCTGGATCTCGCTGTCAGACGAGGTTGCCGCGTTTTCAATAAGTGCGATCCCCATATCTTCAGCGCGCTCCCTAATATAGTTTGCAGATCTGCTATGCGCTGAAAGCGATGATGCTACAATTGCTTTTTTAGCGAGCTTTCCACCGAAACGCTCCGCAACTGAGTTAAGCTTATACAGCTCATTCGAATCAAAAAAACCATTCTTACAAGATATAAAAACAGGTATTCCGCCGCGAACCATCATAATGTCTATTTCATTCTCCGTGTCAAAAGATGATCCGTCCGAGGTTACGATTCCGTCCCAATCAACAAACACGCCGTTTAGGACGTCATCATATGTTTTCTTGCCGCAGGATGAGGAGGCAAGCGCCGCAAGATACACCTTCAGTTCAAGCGCAAGGCCCGCAACAGTAAGCAGCCGCAAAACTTGTTCGTTTTTAAAAGTCACCGAAAAGACAGAATCTTTGGAATAGGCGGTTACCAGCCCTGCTTTAATGAGTTTGTGCATTAAGGCCTCAGAATAGTATACACGGCCGTTTTCCTTCATCATTGCATCCTCATATTCGGAAAATGACAAAGAACAACAAACGCCTTCCGTCTCGGTCCTATAAGCATAAAGAACCCCGAGAGCGCTGATAAAATTATTCCATGTTTTAGTATTGACCTTGCATATCCTCCAGGCTTTGTTTATATCGGATACAAATTCCGCATTCATATCCCAAAGGCGCGTACCGTCCGGTTTTTCGTTTTCATAAACGACTTTGCCGCCGAACAGCGAGATCATTTCTTCTACAGAAATCACCGGCGCATCGAAGGTTTCTTCCCTGCCGTCTTTATGGAGGTCAACAACGGCACCGCGGTTAAGATTGAACCTATGGAGCTTGGGTTTGTTGCCGTACCTTTCGTAGAGCATACCGGTAGCGACAAGGGCAAGCTCGTCTCCGCCATTGAGGCAAACAGAACAGTTCCCGTCGGTCTCCATGATCCGGCACAGCAGATTGTACACTGCTTGCAGATCGTTTGCGGGCACCGTTCTTACTTCCGTTTCAATAAGATGTCCGCGCCTGTGAAGCATCGCCGCGACGGCACGCGAATATCTTCGCATTGCGTTGCCGTTACTGCCGATAACTATCAACTTCGTTGGCGGCGAAGCAAGGCAGGCACAAACGCTTTCTATTGAAATGCCGTCGAAAAAGTGAATGTAAGTCATTACAGATCCTTCTCCAAAATATCTGCGATACGGGTAGAGGCTAATCCGTCGCCGTAAGGATTGCTTGCTTTGGACATAGCATCATAAGCGCTTGGATCCTCAAGCAACAATTTGAAATTATCATATATAACCTGCTCGTCTGTTCCGACAAGCTTTAGCGTTCCGGCTTTTATTCCTTCGGGCCGCTCGGTAGTATCGCGCATAACAAGAACAGGCTTACCGAGAGAGGGAGCCTCCTCCTGAATTCCGCCGCTGTCTGTAAGTATCATAAAGCTGCGGGCAAGGAAGTTATGGAAATCAAGCACCTCAAGAGGCCCAATGATGTGAATGCGGTCACAGCCGCCAAGCTCCTCGTCAGCCGCCTTGCGGACAACAGGATTCATATGGATGGGATATATAGCCTTAACGTCCGTATGCTCATCCATTACTCGGCGTATCGCACGGAACATATTATGCATCGGTTCGCCAAGATTTTCGCGCCTATGTGCGGTTATCATAATAAGGCGGCTGTCTTTTGCCCATTCAAGCTCCGGATGGAAATAGTCATGGCGCACAGTTGTCTTTAATGCGTCGATTGCGGTATTGCCCGTAACGTAGATGGAAGAAGGGTCTTTTCCCTCTTTAAGAAGATTATCCCTTGAAAGCTCTGTCGGCGAAAAATTATATTTTGCAACAATACCAACAGCCTGTCGGTTGAATTCCTCGGGGTAAGGGCTCCAGATATTATAGGTGCGAAGCCCTGCCTCAACGTGGCCCACAGGTATCTGCTTATAAAAGCACGCAAGAGCGGTTACAAAGGTAGTGGACGTATCGCCGTGCACAAGCACAACATCGGGCTTAACCTCGTCAAGAACCGCTCCAATACCGTTCAAAATATTAGTTGTAATATCAAAAAGCGTCTGCTTGTCCTTCATTATGGACAGATCGTAATCAGGCTCAACCTTAAAGGCATCAAGCACCTGATCCAGCATCTGGCGGTGCTGACCCGTTACACATACGACCGTTTCAATATTTTTTCTCGCTTTAAGTTCGTTTACAAGAGGACACATTTTTATTGCCTCGGGTCTTGTGCCGAAGACAAGCATTACTTTTTTCATAATCAATCACTCTTCTTACTGTTTTTACCAATTTCCAAGGCCGCAAAACAGACCGTTATTTGTCATCATAGAGGAACAACTCGTTAACCGTAACCCAATCAACGGCATTGCCCCATATACCGGTGAATACGAATCTTATGTACTTAACGTCGGATACTGCATCAAAAGACCATTTGTACAGTCTTCCGCCGTTATAACGTACGTTGGTAGTATCAAGCACCGCAGAGTAAGCCGTACCGTCGGTGGAAACCTCGACTCTGAACTTATACGCACGGCATGAACGTGTTATCATTGCAAAATGCGAGAAGTCTATCGGCTCACGCATCGTAATATCAAGCACAACGTTGGAGGATTTCAGCCCTCCGCCGACCCAAGAGGTTCCCTTGGTCTTATAAACGTAAGTGCCGTCAAAAAGATTGGCAGTGGTATTATCGGAATAGTCCTTTTTTGCAGGGCTTGAGGCTTTTGCTATGGCGGAGGATTTTAAGAAGCCCTGCTCAAGATAGAAGGGGCGCTCCTCGGCTGAGGCAAGATCATTCTCAAGCTTTACGATCTCCTCTGTATCAAGCGAAGGAATAACATAATCCTCGCACAGGCGCATATAGGCTGCGGCACCCATCAAGGTAAGACCTACACCGAACATATTGGTATCGCTTGCCTTTGCGGCAACGGGAGCTTCGCCTATAGGCTGGCAGTAACCGAGTCTTCCGTATTCATTCACGGCCTTTTCGGAAATGCATTTATAGACTGTATCTGCTATGGGAAGATACTTCTCGGCATCAAGTATACCAAGCTCTATGCCCGTGCAAAGTCCAAACCAAATGCCGCCGGTGCCGGTCATTTCAATTCCCTTGATGTGATCGGGATCGCCCAGATTTGCAGGCCAGAAGCCGCTATCATCCATACAGCCCACAAGCGCTTCGGACATAGCCTTAAAGTCATTGAGGTACTGCTCGTACATCTTACCCTCAGACTCCATAATGCGCAGATTTCTGGCGAGAGAAACGTATACCCAAGCGTTTCCTCTGCTCCAGTACACCTTTTTACCGTTGGGTGAAACGTTGGGAGTAGCGGAATCGCTTCTGTATTTTGTATTAGGGTTGAAAATATAATCGGAATCCCTGTACCAAAGCCCATCGGACTCATTGAACAAGGTCTTGCGCCATTTCATATAGCTGTTGTAATCTATAGTGGCATATTTTGTATCTCCGGTCGCTTTGCTAAGATACTGATACGCAGAGGACACCATATATATTTCATCGATCCATGAGTAATTAAGACTACCCTTTGTAAGAGTGAAATCGGCATTGCGGATGCTGTCCTCAAGCTTACGGGTATCGTTTGTAATGGAATCAAGCTCCGTATACACAAGCATAGAGGCTGCATTGTCAAGAAGCGTAGTGCCGATTCCGTAGTTTACAAGATAGCCGTAGCTTTCCGCAATTTCAAGCGTGAAGCTGTAGAAATCAATATTACCGGTCGCCTTGAATGCCTCAAGCATTCCAAGCTGAAACGTGGCGGACTTCCACTCGTTATAATCGGGATAATTATTACGGTCGGACGTACATTCCTTCAAGTAAAAGTTGCTTATCTTTTCCATTAATTGAGCAACATCGTCACTTAATGTCGCGCTTTTTACAGGGATATCGATTCCGGTTTTCGGAGCATCCGTAACGGGCTCTGTGATAGGCTCTGTATCGGTAACAGCGGAAGTTACTTCAGTTGTATCGGACACCGTATCGGAAGAACAGGAGGCAACAGAAAATAGACAAATAATTACAAGGATCAAGGAAATAACTCTTTTCATTTCGACCTCTTCAATCAATTATATCTTCGTGTTTAAAGGTCCGCTTTCCCGAAGCATAGTCACCGACTATATGACCGTCGCCCTCGAGAAGATACTTATAGGTTACAAGTCCGTCAAGTCCCACGGGACCTCTTGCGTGAAGCTTGGATGTGCTGATACCCACCTCGGCTCCGAAGCCGTAACGGAATCCGTCCGCAAACCTTGTAGAGCAGTTGCGGTATACTCCCGCAGAATCTACAAGACGGAAAAACAGCTCTGCAACATCATCGTTTTCGGTTACTATACAGTCGGTGTGACTGCTTCCGTAACGGTTAATGTGTGCAATAGCCTCATCGGGAGATGAAACAAGCTTAAGCGCAAGGATATTGTCGGAAAACTCCTTGCCGAAATCATCCTCGCTTCCCTGCTCGCACTCCGTAAATCTTGCGGCTTCACCGTATGCACGGATAGTAATTGCGGGAAAATCCCTCTTTATCTTTTCGTATTCTTCGAAAAAACTCTTTGCCGATTTTTCGTGCAAAAGTAGAGTTTCGGTTGCATTACACGCGGCAGGATACTGAGTTTTTGCGTCGCAAACGATACGCGCCGCCTTTGCGGTATCGGCGAACTCGTCAACATACACGTGGCAAACGCCGGCAGCGTGTCCCATTACGGGGATATTGGTATTATCCATTATGTAACGCACAAAGGAATTACTGCCTCTCGGAATAAGGAGATCAACGTATCCCTCGCAAGAGAGAAGCTCTGATATCTGCTCGCGGCTTTCGAGCAGTGCAAGGCAGTTTTCGGGAAGTCCCGCTTCTCTTGCGGCAGTTACCATAACATCAAAAAGCACGCGGTTGGAGTTAAGCGCCTCGCTTCCGCCCTTCAGAATGGCGCCGTTGCCGCTTTTGATGCAAAGACCCGCTATCTGAACGAGCGCCTCGGGACGGGACTCAAATACAACTCCGATCACTCCTATGGGGCAGGAGACGCATTTAAGTACAAGTCCGTCATCAAGCTTGCGCGCAAATCTCAGCTTACCGTTGGGATCTTTAAGCTCCACAAGGTCGCGGAGTCCGCAAACAAGCGACTGAAGCTTGTCCTCGTTAAGAGAAAGTCTTTTAACAAGGGGCTGAGCAAGTCCGCTTGCCTTTGCCGCATTCATATCCGCTTCGTTTGCCGCAAGTATTTCGTCCTTACGGGTAATAAGAAGCTCTGCGGCACGAAGAAGCGCCGCATTTCTAATCTCGGATGTAGAGGATGCGGCAAAAATTGCCGCATCCTTTACCGCTTTCGCAGTTATCTGTGTATTAGTCATAGCCTTCACTCGGCATCTCCGACAAGCTTTTCAAGCTCGTCTGCCGCCTTATCAAGATAATCGTTTTCAAAGAGCTCGATAATACCCTTGTCGCAAAGCTTGGTAAGCTTGGGATCAAGCGGGATCTGTCCGAGCATCTCAAGTCCGTTCTTCTCTGCTACCTCAGCGGTATGGCTCTCGCCGAACACGTCGATGCGCTTGCCGCAATCTGGGCAAATAACACCGCTCATATTCTCAACGATTCCGACAACGGGAATGTTCATAAGCTTAGCCATGTTAACGCTCTTTTCAACTATCATGGAAACAAGCTCCTGAGGGCTTGTTACGATAACAGCTCCGGTTACGGGCAGGCTCTGGAACACGGTAAGCGGTACGTCACCTGTTCCGGGAGGCATATCAACGAACATAAAGTCTACGTCGTTCCAAACAACGTCGCTCCAGAACTGCTTTACAGCACCGGAAATAACGGAGCCTCTCCAAACCACGGGCTTGGTGGGATCATCAAGCAGAAGATTAACGGACATCATCTCAATTCCTGTCTTGGAAACGAGGGGGAACATCATTCCGTCGGTGCCGGTTACTTCACCGGAAACTCCGAAGGACTTGGGAATGGAGGGACCGGTGATATCTCCGTCGAGAATAGCTACCTTGTAGCCCTTGCGGCGCATGCTGACAGCAAGCAAGGAGGTGACCATGGATTTACCCACGCCGCCTTTGCCGCTTACAACAGCGATTACATTTTTTACATTGCTGAACGAATTCTGTTCAGCAAGAAATTCGTTTTTCTGTTCTTTACTTTCACCGCACTTATGACCGCAGGTAGAGCAATCATGCGTGCAGCCATTCTTTTCATTTTCAGCCATTTTTAAACCTCACTTTAAGAATTGAATTTTAAATAAACCGCTTTATTCACCGCCGCAACGCATGCACCGAACAGCGCCGGAATGGCGGAAAGCAGAATAATATACTTATCATCAACGGAGAATATAAGCTCTCCAACACTTGGAATGATCACCGCAGAAAGAGCTGCAGCTATTGCGATAATAATTGGAATTAAGAGCCTTATAACGCGTTTTGACCCCTTGACCGACCTTGCACAAAGCGGAGCGCTGACCGCCGCAAAAAACATAAGCGAGCAGGTACAATAACCACGGAAAGAATCGGCAATGTCAAATCCAAGCTCAAATGCAAAAACTCTCACCGCAACAAGCGCACAAAGCCAAATAAGAGCCGAAACTACACCGAATGCACGCTCTCTTTTGCGATGCACGTCACCCGTGCGTTTTACGGAAGCGGGAGCAGCTGATGCAAGCAATGCCATCGCGGGAAGAATTATCGCAAGCGAGGCAAATACAGTTCCGGAAGGAGCAAGTGCACCCGAGCTGCTGAAAAGCGTTATCAAAAGTGTTACAAGCATCGCAGAGCATACGGCGCATGCATACGCAAGAACTGACGAAACATTGGAAGTAAATGCTCTGGCCATTCCAACAGCATTAAGCACCGAGCCTTCTGTGGGTCTGCACAGAATGTCAGAATTCTTCATCATTGCTTCATTGCCCGCTGAGCGGTCTATATCCTCAAGGCTTATATCCGTGATCTTTTTTGCGGAAAGCTCAAAAGCCGCACAGCAAAGAGAAACGGCAGAGAGCTTGAACATTCCGATATGACCTGCCTTTGAAGCAACGGATGCCACGGTATGTCCTGCAGAAGCAAGCGACGCGGCAAGACGCGCTCTGTCCGCAGGCGAACCGCAGACCGCAACAACGGGACAGTTTCCTTTAACATCCGGCGCGTCAAGCGGTGTAGCAACAAGAATTCCTTTACATTTGTCTGCTATATCATGTGCAGTTTCATAGGACGCGGGAATATATACACGAATCCCGTATTTTTCGCAATGGGCGGAAATATCGGAAAGGTACGGATAAACGTACTCCTCTCCGCATATCAGTACATCGGCATCCGCCAGAGGGTCAATACACGCAATATTTTTTACAAGAGCACTGCATCTGTTATCCGAAGCCATTCTATTGACAGTACAAGCCATAGCAAACTCCGCAAGCACACCGCAAGCTCCGCACATCCAGAAAACTACGGTTGCCGCAGAAATAAAAAAATATTCCATCGGCGCTTTAGGCGCGGCAACGAGCAAAACAACACATATAAGAAACAGAGCAGCTGCCGAGATAAGGCAAAGCTTTTTTTCGGTGCGCTTTGCGTTATCAACGCTTCTGCAGGAGTGAGCACCCCTGAGCGCAAGCGGAGCACCGCCGTTGTCGGTAAGAACAAGCGTTTCCCTGCCGGTTGCAGTTACGATAGCACGGGCTCCGCCATAGGTCACAGTGGAAGAAGCGAAAGCCATATTCAGCATTTCCGACGGCGCGATCGCACCGGGGCAGGATGCGGATATCTTGTCCACTGTCCTGTAATCATCCGTGCCGTAAGGCTCTCTTACCTTCATTTCCTCTGAATATATTATCCTGCAATCCGCACAGACAATATCTCCCTCGGATAAAAGCAAAATATCACCGGGAACAAGCGAACGGCTGTCAATAAGCTTAGGTCCGCCGTCTCGAAGCACGCGCGCCCGCGGTATACCACACGAATATACTGCATTCATCACAGCGCCGCTCCACAGCTTGATAGCCGCAAGAACTATCATTGCAACCGTCCAAATAACTGCGGCAAGCGCGGCTCCGCCGATATGTAAAGCAATACATGCCGCGGCGGAAGCGTAAAACATCAGTCCCGCAGGGGAAAAGATCATCGAAAGTATTCTGTTGCTTTCGTGATTTGTATCCGCGCCGTATATCTTATTCTGACCGAAATATCTGAGCCTTTTCCGCGCTTCACGCGCGCTCAGACCCGATACGGAGGAAGTATCGAAATACTTTTCGACCTCCTCCGCCGTCATATCAAAAAATCTTTCGTTCATTACTTTGCACCGTCAAAGGCATCAACGGCATCCACGGACAGAGCACCTTCGCGCACACTGAGGGAAGCTGCACAAAGCTTATTGCTTCTCGCTGAAATAACAAGGTTCGCAAGCGCATCCTCAACATGTGTCTGAATGTATCTGCGCATATTTCTTGCACCGTACTTAACGGAAAATGCCTCGCGGGCTATGAGCTTTGCCGCCTCGTCTGTATAAGTGAAGGTAATGGCTCTTTCCTTAAGCGCTTCGGCAAGCTCTCCGAGCATAAGAGATGCTATCCTAGCAAAATCATCCTCATCAAGAGAACGGAATGTGATCACCTCATCAACACGGTTGATGAATTCGGGACGCAGGAAGGATGCGAGCGCCTTCTGAGTTCTTTCCTCGCTTGCACCGCTTCCGCTTGCGGTAAATCCGGGAACCGCGGCAGAGGATTCGGAGCCTGCGTTCGTTGTCATAACTATTATTGTATTTTCAAAGCTTACGGTCTTGCCGTGGGAATCTGTGATCCTGCCGTCATCAAGTATCTGCAGAAGCACGTTCAGAACATCCTTGTGCGCCTTTTCGATCTCGTCAAACAGAACCACGCTGTAGGGTCTGCGGCGGATCTTTTCGGTAAGCTGGCCCGCTTCGTCATAACCGACGTATCCGGGAGGCGAGCCGATGATGCGGGAAACTGAATGCTTCTCCATATATTCCGACATATCGAGC
>JAZQFL010000028.1:0-10205 GCA_045539485.1 Eubacteriales bacterium | reverse complement strand
CTCCTTAACCTCAATTACGTCGATCTGCTCCGCGAGGTCGGTGCATGCTTCTCCGTAAATAATATGCTTCGCGCCGAGTGCTACAAGCAAAGAATGGAGAAGGGTCTCAGCTTCCTGGAATTCAACTACATGATCATGCAGAGCTACGACTTCTACCACCTCTTCAAGAATTACAACTGTAACATGCAGTTCGGCGGTGACGATCAGTGGTCCAATATGCTCGGCCGTACCGAACTTGTACGCAAGAAACTCGGCAAGGACGCATATGCTATGACTATAACCCTTCTTACCGACTCTCACGGTAACAAGATGGGTAAGACTGCGGGCAACGCTGTGTGGCTTGATCCCAATAAGACCTCTCCTTACGATTTCTTCCAGTACTGGAGAAACGTCGGCGATGCGGACGTTATCAAGTGCATGAAGATGCTTACATTTATGCCTCTTGAGGAGATCGCAGAGTACGAGAAGCTTGAGGGCGGTGAGCTTAACCGTGCTAAAGAAAAGCTTGCGTTTGAGATGACTCAGCTCGTTCACGGTACCGAAGAAGCTCAGAAGGCTCTTGATGCCGCAAAGAGCGTTTTCGGCGGAGTTGGCGAGAATGCAAATATGCCTACCGTTACCGTTGAAGCATCCGCTCTTTCCGCTGAAGGAACCGCGCAGGTAGCAGAGCTTCTCGTTATTGGTGCAATGGCTCCTTCAAAGGGAGAGGCTAAGCGCCTTATTCAGCAGGGAGGTATCTTCTGCGGAGATAAGAAGATCGAGCGCTTTGACGCTGTTCTTACCGCTGATGAGCTTAAGGACGGTATCGTTATCAGAAAGGGTAAGAAGACCTTTAAAAAATTCATTCTCGGTTGAGGTAATATGATAAATATCCACGAAACCTTCATTCGTGAGATATCGGGAAAATATCCCGATCTTACTGTTGACAGAGAGCACAGCCTTGCCGCTCACACCACTATGCGTGTCGGCGGTATGGCGGCGCTTGCGCTTTATCCCGCAAGTGCAGAACAGCTTTGCTTTGTGCTCGAAATTTGCGAAAAACACGGCTATAAGCATGCCGTTCTCGGTCACGGCTCAAACGTAATATGTGCCGACAGCGGCTATGACGGTATCATCATCCGAACTGAAAAAATGAATTATGTTTCCGTTCATGGTAACAGGATCTACGCGGAGTGCGGCGCTTCTCTCAACGCTCTCGCACGTGCCGCGCGCGACGCTTCTCTTACCGGTGCGGAGTTTATGTACGGAATTCCCGGATCTGTCGGCGGTGCCTGCTATATGAACGCGGGTGCGTACGGCGGACAGATCAGCGATATCTGTGTTTCTGTTACCGCTTATGACAGCGCTTCACAAGCGGTCATTGAATTTCCCGTTGCCGAATGCGGTTTTGCCTATCGTCAGAGCATTTTCCACAAGAATGATTCCCTTACCGTATTATCTCTTACAGTGGAACTTACCGCAGGAAACAAGGATGCGATCACTGCAAGGATGGATGAGCTTATAAATGCAAGAAGATCCAAGCAGCCGCTTGAATATCCCAGCGCAGGAAGCTTTTTTAAGCGATGTGAAGGCCGTTTTACCGCTCAGCTTATTGACGAGAGCGGACTTAAGGGACTAACTGTCGGCGGTGCTCAGATCTCCGAAAAACATGCGGGCTTTCTTATAAACAGGAATAACGCAACTTGTGCAGAGATTCTAGAGCTTTCCGCTAAGGTAAGTGCGATCATTAAAGAAAGATACGGTCTTGATATCGAAAGAGAGGTCGAGTATCTTGAATAACGCCGTTCCGTGGACCGAGCGTCTTAAAACCGAGATGTCGGCTGTGGAGATCAAAAAACAGTGCTGCAGACGCGCCTTGATGTTCGGACTGCTGTTTTCAGCAAAGCGAACCGATGACGGCAACGTTGTTCTTTCCGTGCCTTCTTGCGCATCCGATCTTGCGCGTAAGCTTATAAAGGAACAGTTTACACGCGAGCCCGAGGAGCTTGGTACGGCAAGAGGAAAGACGCTTCTCGGCTTTAACTCACGTGCCGCGCGTATAATGCTTGAAAAGCAGGCGGATTATTCCGAATATGTAAAATGTCCCGAATGTGCAACTCATATCCTTCGCGGAATTTTTATATCTGTTGGTAGCATGAATTCACCCGAAAAAGAATGTTATCTACAGCTCTCTCCCTCTGATGTACATGCCGCTTTTGCCGCCAAGGAGCTTAGTGAATCCTGCGGTATTCAGTTTTTTACGGGTGAGCGCCGTGGAAAAACTTACTTATACGCAAAAAAACGCGAGATAATCGAGCAGATGCTCGGCGAGCTAGGCGTTAATAATGCATATTTTGATTTTATCAATGCAGGTATCGGAAAGCAGACAAGGGGAGACGCAAACCGCGCTTCCAATTGCATTACAAGTAATATTTCAAAGACAGTTGCGGCATCTAAACAGCTAACGGAGCTTATTCGCGCAGCGCGCGAGCTTGACAGGCTTTCCGTTCTTCCGCCCGAGCTTGCGGAAACGGCAATGCTTCGTATCGATCACCCGGACAGTTCGCTTTCAGCTCTTGCCGCTATGCACGTACCGCCCGTATCAAAATCAGGGCTTTATCACAGACTTGAAAAGATAACGGAAATACTTGAGGAAGACAGAAAAAAGTATTTCAAATAAATCGGAAAGGAGCCGTTATGCACGATTTTGTACATTTGCATCTTCACAGCGAATACAGCTTGCTTGACGGCGCCTGCCGAGTAAAAGATATTCCGCGCCGTGCAAAGGAGCTCGGTCAGAGCGCCTGTGCGATAACGGATCACGGCGCGTTGTTCGGCGCAGTTGCCTTTTACCGCGCATGTAAGGATGAGGGTGTTAAGCCTATTATCGGTTGCGAGGTATATGTAGCCGCAAGAACGCGATTCAGCAAAGAAGGAAGATCCGATCTTTCCGGTAATCACCTTGTACTTCTTTGCAAGAATGCCGAAGGATATAAAAATCTCTGCCGTATCGTCAGCGGTGCTTACACTGAAGGCTTTTACGCTAAGCCCCGTACAGATCTTGAAACACTTAAAAAGTACAGCGGAGGACTTATTGCGCTTTCCGCTTGCCTTGCAGGATACATTCCTCAGCAGATCACTGCCGGAAATTTTGAAGAGGCTGAAAAGTACGCGCTTCTGATGCGCGATATTTTCGGCCCCGACAGCTTTTATCTTGAATTGCAGGATCACAGAATAGAGGAGCAGGCAGCTGTAAATTCCGCCCTTGCCGATATTTCCGAAAAGACCGGAATTCCTCTCGTTTGCACCAATGACGTTCATTATCTTGAAAAAAAGGATGCATATACACAGGCGATACTTACTTGTATTCAAACCGGTAACACTATAAGCGACGGAAGACCTCTCGGCTTTGAAACTGATGAATTCTATTTTAAAAGCGGAGACGAGATGTACCGTCTTTTCTCCGGTTATAAGAATGCTTTGGAAAACACCGTTAAAATTGCAAATGCCTGCAATTTTGATTTTGAATTCGGTGATCTGAAGCTCCCTACCTTTGATACCAACGGCGTGCCACCCGCTGTCAAGCTCCGCCACTATGCGGAAAATGGACTGAAAAAAAGGGAAGCGGCGAATCATATAGATTATTCAAAGCATACGCGCGAAGAATATCTTGCGCGTATTGAGCACGAGCTCTCTATTATTGAAAGCATGGGCTTTTGCGAGTATTTCCTCATCGTAAGGGATTTTGTTGTCTGGGCTAAGGTAAACGGAATCCCCGTGGGTCCCGGAAGAGGCTCGGGTGCGGGCAGTCTTGTGTCCTACCTTATTGGAATTACCGATGTCGACCCTCTTGTTTACAGCTTGCTTTTTGAGCGTTTTCTAAATCCCGAGCGAGTTACGATGCCCGATTTTGACATAGATATATGTCAGATAAGGCGAGAGGAAGTTATAAGATACGTAACGGAAAAGTACGGTTCGGATCACGTTTCTCAGATAATTGCCTTCGATACTCTTGCGGCTCGCGGCGCTATCAGAGACGTTGGACGTGCGCTCGGTATTCCGTATGCGGAATGCGATGCGGTTGCAAAGGCAGTTCCGCGCAATTACAATGCTACTATTGCGGATGCAATGGAAACAGCGGATTTTTCCGCGCTTTATAATTCCTCTCCCCAGATAAAACAGATGATAGATATTGCCTCCGCGCTTGAGGGAATGCCGAGACATGCATCGACCCACGCGGCAGGTGTTGTTATAACAGATAAGCCCCTTACCGATTATATACCGATAGCAAAGAACGGGGATACCACGGTAACTCAGTACGAAATGACAACGGTCGAGGCTCTCGGACTTGTAAAAATAGACTTTCTCGGTTTGAGATACGTTACCATAATGGATACCGCGGAAAAGCTTATAAAGGCGGAATATCCCGATTTTGATCTTGCTTCCGTTCCTTTTGATGATAAGAAGACATATAAGCTTATTTCGGCGGGCAGAACTGCGGGTGTATTTCAGCTTGAATCTGCTGGTATGCGACAGGTGCTTATGCGCCTTCAGCCCGACAGTATTGATGATGTTATCGCATCAATTGCTCTCTACAGACCGGGCCCCATGGAGTCTATTCCGCGTTACGTTGAATTCAGACATAATCCCGATAAAGTCAGCTATACTGTTCCACAGCTTAAGGATATTATCGGTGTAACTCACGGCTGTATCGTATATCAGGAGCAGGTCATGCAGATATTCCGCGAGCTTGCGGGATATACCTACGGACAGGCTGATATAGTTCGCCGTGCCATGGCAAAAAAGAAGCTCGACGTTATGGAAGCGGAGGGCGAAAAGTTTGTGCGTGAAGCCGAAAAACGCGGCATTTCCGCGGATAAAGCCAAGGCTATATACAGCGAAATGGCGAATTTTGCGAAATATGCATTCAATAAGAGCCACGCCGCCGCCTACGCTGTCATATCATACCGCACCGCATATCTGAAAACTCACTACACACGCTTTTATATGGCGGCGCTTCTTTCCTCCGTGCTCGGTGATTTTGGCGCTACTGCGGGTTATATTGCCGAGTGCGGTAAGTACGGCATAAAGACGCTTTCTCCCGATATCAACGAAAGCGGAGTTGCCTTTACCGTAAGCGGTGATAATATACGCTTCGGTCTGCTAGCGGTTAAAGGTGTGGGCGAGCAATTTGCAAGAAATATAGTAATCGAGCGTTCTAAAAAGCCGTTTTCGTCATTTGCAGATTTCATATCGAGAATGTCCGAATTCGGACTAAATAAAAAACAGCTTGAGATGCTTATCAAATGCGGTGCTTTTGATTCACTCGGTGTATTCAGAAGCAGGCTTCTTGCCACTTATGAGCATCAGCTCGATATGCAGAACGACAAGATGCGCCGAAATGTCTCGGGACAGCTTGATCTTTTCAGTGCTGTTGACGATATGGACGAGGGCGGATTTGAGTATCCCGATCTTGCCGAGCTTTCAATGAATGAACGCCTTGCAATGGAGAAGGAAAGTGCCGGTATGTACTTTTCGGGTCACATGCTTGACGGTTATTCTGAGGCCCTTGCCGGCATTGCTCATACAGACATAACTGAGCTTGTTTCTGACGGTGAGGAAAACGAAGGTAAAGACGGAAACGAAGTCACCGTTGTCGGTATTATCAGTAAGATAACAAAAAAGACGACCAAAAAAGGCGACGAGATGGCATTTATATCTCTTGAGGACAGATTTGCAGAAATAGAGATACTGCTTTTCCCGAAGATATACTCCAAGTATTCCGATGCGATCGTCGCAGATTCTGCTCTTGCAGTAAGCGGAACCTTGTCCGTAAGAGAGGACGAGCCTTCAAAGATACTTGCTCGTGAAGTTATCCCGCTTGAGCGAAACGGCGAAAGAAGACAGCCTGCACCAAAGACACAACCTCAGCCATCACCTCAATTCGGAGCAATGGGAGGCGCATTCGGTTCTGCCGCCATTATGCAGGCAATGCGTATGGCAAGAGAAAAAAATGCGCAAAATACCAGACAAGCCGCAGAGGTAAAGCATATACCAAAAAGCCCTGCGGAGGAACCGCAGAGCAAGAAGGCAGACAAGCTTTGTATTAAGGTGAAGTCGATGGATTCCGTTGAAGCCAAAAAGGCGGAGAATCTTATCGGTATCTTTTGCGGAAACGTGCGTGTGCTTTTCTATGATGAGAGCACTAAAAAATACATCGCACTCTCAAATTACGGCGCAGACGTTTGCCCAGCGCTTTTGCGCGAGCTTAAATCATTGCTTGGAAACGATAACGTTGTCGTTGTATATCAGCCTGTGTAATCCTCAATAAGTGATATCAGATCGCTTACAGTGTAAAGCATAATTCCTTTTTCGAGATACGTTCTGTCGGTCTGCGGCAGGGAATAAGTGTATACGTTAAGCTCTTCTATTACTTTTCCTGTTCTGTAGTCAAAGATCGCAACCTTTCCGTCTTTTTCTCTGACCACAAACAGAGCCTCGTCAAAAACCGTTCCCTCATTTTCTGCCATTGCGTTTACTGCGGCATATACCTTGTCCACCTCGCCGTGGACGGCATTGGTCTTTCCGTACAGTATGAATATCAGCAGAAGTATCAACACAGCTAATACGGCAAACAGTATTTCATGGGTATGCTTTTTAAGCAGGTCCTTAAGCATTTACAGCACCTCTTCATTCGTTTTTTCATATTATTGGCTAATATTCACACTTTATTCAAAAATTGGGTATATAATAGATTCAAATTCGGCGAAAGGAAATTACCGTGAAGCACACACCGGTTCAATTCAAACCCGCTAAAAAAAGAATAAACTGGGGAGACGAGATCCTGCGCACGTTAGAGATAATCGGCAAGGTCTTTATGAAAACGCTCTCCGTTATTGTAAACATCGTGCTTACAGTTCTTCTTATCGGTATACTTACCGGTATTGTTGCAGGCACGGCTTTTGCGGTTTATATTAAAAATCATATAGATCCCACAATTGATGAATCTTTGTTTATGAGCGGCGGAACGAGCCAGACAACAAAGCTCTACTACTACGATTATACCGACCGCACAAACAGAATAGGCGAGGCTGTAGAGCTTGAGGATCAGCGTCTCTACGGTACCGAAAACAGCCTTTGGGCGCCTTTTGGAGATATACCCGAGGATCTGAAGAACGCGTTTATTTCAATTGAGGACAAGCGTTTTGAGGATCATAAGGGTGTAGACTGGATACGTTCTCTCAAAGCAGTTGCCAACTTCTTCCTCGGTTTTGACGATACGACCGGCGGAGGATCCACCATTACTCAGCAGCTTATCAAAAACGTCACCGAATACGATGACGTCACTATACAGCGTAAGGTTCAGGAAATGCTTATGGCTCTGAATCTTGAAAAGGTAAAGACCAAGGACGAAATACTTGAACTCTATCTCAATATCGTTCCTCTTTCCCAACGCTGTATAGGAGTTCAGGCGGCGGCTAACACCTATTTTTCCAAGGATGTCAGCGAGCTTACACTTATAGAGTGTTGCGCTATCGCTTCCATTACAAATGCTCCCACACGTTATGACCCCGTTCAGCATCCCGAGAACAATGCATACAGACGAAACCTTATCCTCGACTTTATGCTCGAGTTTGGATGCATTACTCTTGATGAATACGAGGATGCATACACGGATATTGAGGTCATTTACGATGCTGAGGGCGAGATCGAAGATATAATCGTAAATGAAGAGAAGCTCGTTATCGTTTATAATGAAACAGCTAACGATGCTATTGCAACAAACTCCTGGTACACCGATACCGTTATTTCCGACGTAATCAATGATCTTGTCGAGAAGAAGGGCTACACCCGCCTTGCAGCAAGTAACTTGATATATTACGGCGGACTTAACATCTTTACCTGTATGGATCCCGACGTTCAGGCAAAGATGGAAAAGGTCATGGAAAATGAGGCTAACTTCCCCGATAAAACGAGCGGAGTAGCGGCTGAATGCTCCATGTGCGTTATCGACCCCTTTACAGGGGACCTTCTCGGAGTTGTAGGCGGCAGAGGAGAGAAGACGGAAAACCGAATCCTCAACTATGCTACCCAGACTCTCCGTCCTCCGGGATCTTCCATCAAGCCTCTTGCGGTCTACGGTCCTTCTATTGAGGAAAAGATCGTAACATGGTCTACCGTGGTTGATGACGTTCCCCTCAGCTTCGGCGATAAGAACAATGACCCTTGGCCCGATAACCTTCCTTATGTTTATGAGGGACTTGTTAACGTAAAATACGGTCTTGCAACATCAAAGAACACAGTATCCCTTAAAACCCTTTCCAAGCTTACTGTTGAAAAATCGTTTGACTATATGCAAAATAAGTTCAAGCTTCCCACACTTGTTGACGTTGCATATTATAACGACGGTACCTCCTATACCGACCGCGGACTTGCTGCGCTCGGTCTCGGTCAGCTTTCTAACGGCGCTACCGTCCGCGATATGGTTACCTGCTATACCGCATTTCCGAACCGCGGTGTTGTTACAAAGTGCCGCTCATATCTTGAGGTAACCGATTCTAACGGAAATGTTATCCTTTCAAACGACTATGAAGCACGTGTTGTCTTCAGCGAAGAGACTGCATACGTTATGACAAAGATCCTCGAAAACGTCGTTGATTGGGGTACTTCCACCAAGATCTCTCTTGACCAGAAGATCGACTGTGCAGGCAAAACAGGTACCTCTCAGGATGATAAGGACCGTTGGTTTATGGGATACACGCCCTATTACGTTGGCGGTGTATGGTACGGCTACGCTACTCCTAAATCTATGACAAGCGAGCTTTGGTATAGCCCCGCAAACCGTATCTGGGACCTCGTAATGAGCCTTGTTCATGAGGATATTATTGCAGATATCGAAAGCGGAGTTGCCGAAAAGAAGACATTCGAACAGCCAGTTAATGTCGTAAAAGCAACTTACTGCAAGTATAGCGGTAAGCTTATGGGCGAGGCGTGCAAGCTTGACCCGAGATATGATGCAAGCGTTGCAGGCGGCGGAATTGCCGAGGAAGGATATTTCGTAGCAGGCACCGAGCCTACCGAAACATGTGATTGCCATGTTATTGTATATTATGATACGGTAACAGGCGGTATTGCGCATTGCGGCTGCCCTGCGGAGAACATCGTTAAGGTCGGCCTTATCAGACTTCCCGAGGACAGAGTATTCCCGATGCAGATCGCTGTTACGGATGCTCAGTACGTTTACCGTCCTTTGGCTGCAAATAAGCGTCCCGCCATTTACACCTATAACCCCTATTTTGCGGCTACCTTTGCAAAGGATACCTTTGCGGGAGTGTCCGAGTATTGGGGAGCAAAGCAGTTCAATGCTTTCTGTACCGTCCATTTCAACTATGATGCGTACGATAAGGGTGAACTTAAGGAGTACCTAGGTGTCTATGCCCTTGAGGAAGCTCCGGCATTTCATCCTCATGCAGCACTTCCTCCCAAAAACGAGGAGCCTGAGGATAAAAATGATGATCAGCCCGAGCAGTAAATCTATTGACAAAATATTGTAATTGTATTATAATCTAATCATAAATACTTTGGAGGAATTATTATGCTTAAAAAGATACTTTCGTTTCTTCTTTGTGCAATGACCGTATTTGCTCTTGTTTCCTGCGGCGGTACCGCTGCAGATACCGAACCGCCCGTTACATATCTTGACCCCTTCAACTGCGTTGTTACCGTTAAGATAGCTGCAACCGAAAAAAAGGGCGAGGAGGTCCTTATCGACAATCAGCCCATCACCCTCCGCAACAGAACCGAGGTTCCCAGCGCACTTGATGCTCTCGCTCAGGCTTGCTCCGCATACGAGATCAAGTATTCTGCAAGCGAGGACGGTACTACTGTAGGTACCATTAAGAACCACGCCAACTTCCATTCCGACAGCGAGGGCGGTACTTGGTTCTGGGAGCTTACCGTTAACGGAAAGACTCCTTCCGGTAAGGCAGGCGAGGTTGAAGTCAAGGAAGGCGATGTTTTCGTATTCACCTATAGCTACATTGGAGGCGCAAATTGAAATCTGTAAAAATTAAACTCAATACCATTGAGGATGTCCGCGATTTTGTTAACGCTGTTGCATCCACCGATATCGATATCGACCTTTCTTCCGGTCGTTACATCGTTGACGGTAAGTCCATTATGGGTATCTTCAGCCTTGATCTGCTGAATCCCGTTACCCTTACTGC
>JAZQFL010000027.1:0-3614 GCA_045539485.1 Eubacteriales bacterium | reverse complement strand
CCTTGCAAACCTCAGCCTGCTCGGTAACTTTGTGGGAATGCTTACTGACTCACGTAGCTTCCTTTCCTACACAAGACATGAGTATTTCCGCAGAATACTGTGCGACCTTATAGGAAAATGGGTCGAGAACGGCGAATACCCGAATGATGAAAGATCCCTTCGAACGATCGTGCGCGGTATCTGCCACGATAACGCCGCCGCTTATTTCGGACTTAATTAAGGAGAATAAATATGGGAATGAAAATGTGCTTCCGCTGGTACGGAGAGGGAAACGATAACATCAAGCTTTCCGATATCAAGCAGATCCCCGGTGTGGAGGGGATAGTATGGGCGCTTCACCACAAGATGCCCGGCGAGATATGGGAAGTCGAGGAGATAGCCGAGGTAAAAAAACAGCTTGACGAGTACGGCTTTAATATGGACGTGGTGGAATCCGTAAACGTCCACGACGATATAAAGATAGGTCTGCCCACCAGAGATAAGTATATAGAAAACTATAAGCAGTGCATCCGCAATCTTGCAAAATTCGGAGTTAAGGTCATCTGCTACAACTTTATGCCGATCTTCGACTGGACACGCAGTAACCTTTTCCACCCCGTGGGAGACGGCTCTACAGCACTGTTCTACGAAAAAAATATGATCCAGGACGATTACAACGCGATGGCAAAGTACATTCTGGACTTTACGGAAAAGTACAATATGTCCTTCCCCGGCTGGGAGCCCGAGCGTATGGCAAAGCTTGACGAGCTCTTCAAGGCTTACGAGGGTGTGGATCACGAAAAGCTTTGGGCAAATCTCAAGTATTTCCTTGAGGCGATAATGCCCGTGTGCCGCGAGTGCGACGTGAAAATGGCGATACACATGGATGACCCGCCGTGGGATATCTTCGGTCTGCCCCGACTCCTTGTAAACGGCGAGAGCATTGAAAGATTCCTAAAAATGGTGGACGACGAGTATAACTGCCTCACGCTTTGCTCGGGAAGCCTCGGTGCCGACCCCAACAATAACGTTGCCGAGATAGTGCGCAAGCATTGCGGCAGGATAGCATTTGCTCATATAAGAAACGTAAAGCATTTTGAAAACGGCGATTTCTCCGAGGCAAGCCACCGCGATTGCGACGGTGACACGGGTATACTTGATATACTTAAGGCATACCACGATTGCGGCTTTGAGGGTTATATAAGACCCGACCACGGCCGCCACCTGTGGGATGAGGGTCCCGGTAAGGTTCGCCCCGGCTACGGTCTATACGACCGCGCGCTTGGCATAATGTATATGCTGGGTGTTTGGGACATGCTTGAAAAGCTTGATAATAAAAAGGAGGCATAAAATGAATTTACCCCTTAATGTTGATTATACCGGCAAGGTAGTGGTGGTTACGGGCGCAGGCGGACTTATCTGCGGCGCTATGGCACGCGCATTTGCCGAAAGCGGCGCAAAGGTAGCAGCCCTTGATCTTAACGAGGATGCAGTTAAAAAGCTTGCCGATGAGCTAAAGGCAGAGGGATATATCTGCGAGGGCTACAAGGCAAACGTGCTTGAGGCGGAGGCGCTTGAGGCTGTGCATGAGGCAGTATTAAAGGACCTCGGCCCCTGCGATATCCTTGTAAACGGTGCGGGCGGAAACAACCCGCGCGCAACCACCGATAACGAATATCATCACGAGGCAAAGGAGGGCGGCAAATCCTTCTTTGATCTGGACGGAAGCGGAGTTGACTTTGTCTTCAAGCTGAATTTCCAGGGTACACTTATTCCCACCCAGATATTTGCAAAGGATATGGCGGAGAGAAAATGCGGAAACATCCTCAATATCTCCTCCATGAACTCCTTTACTCCTCTTACCAAGATCCCCGCATATTCTGCGGCAAAGGCGGCAATATCCAACTTTACAAAGTGGCTTGCTACCCATTTTGCGGGTACGGGCGTACGCTGTAATGCAATTGCACCCGGCTTCCTTGTTTCCGCGCAGAACAGAGCCCTGCTTTATAACGAGGACGGCGCCCCCACCGCACGCAGTGCAAAGATACTGAACGGCACTCCCATGGGCCGCTTCGTTGACGCCGATGAGCTTATCGGTGCAACTCTCTTTTTGTGCGATGACCGTTCCGCATCCGCCATTACGGGCGTGGTGCTTCCCATTGACTGCGGTTTTGCCGCATATTCCGGTGTTTAATAAACAGTATATATAAGGAGATAACTATGGAAAAGTTTATTCCCGTTGTAGTGATCAAGGAAATGTCCGAAACGGATAAGATCCTTTCCGCCCTCAAGGGCATTGGCATCAATTGCGCGGAGATCACCTTCCGCACCGCTTGCGCCGCGGAGGCAATTGAATATGCCTGCAAGAATTACCCCGATATGAGCATCGGCGCAGGTACTGTTATAAATGCCGAGCAGTGCGAGGCGGCACTTAAGGCTGGTGCGCAGTTTATCGTTTCTCCCGGTCTTTCCGCCTCCGTCGCAAAGATATGCAATGAAAGAAACATCCCCTATTACCCCGGATGCGTTACCCCCACGGAGATAATGCAGGCGCCTGAGCTTGGCATTACTACAGTTAAATTCTTCCCCGCAAACGTGTACGGCGGTCTGAAGGCCTTGAAGGCACTTTCCGCACCCTTCCCGCAGGTAAAGTTCATTCCTACGGGCGGTGTTGACAGAAGCAATATCGACGAGTTCCTTGCTTTTGATAAGATAGCCGCTATCGGCGGAAGCTTCTTCGTTAAGGAAGCTTTGGAAAAGGCAGAAAAATAGTAGAACCTGTCTGCGTTAGGACGCAAATTGATAACAGAAAGGCACTTATGGAAGGTGTTTCCGTAAATGCCTTTCTGTGTTTTTTTCGTTATGCTTATTTTGAATCCTTCGTCTCAAATAAGAAGGATACAGCAAATTCGCATCCCTTGAAAAATGCTTTTTTAACAAACATCCCCTGATTCTCGTATAATGCCTCAATGTATTTTTCTAAGGCGCTGTTTTGCTCCTGTGTTAGTGTTTTTTTAGTCTTTTCATGCAGTTCATCTATTTTTCTTATTAGAACTCTTTCTTCATCGGTATCAATCACAGCACATTTTTCAGCGAAGTATTCGCTCCATAGATTTTCAAGTATTTCTTGCATTATCATCCTCCTTGGAGCATCCGTACGAATGCTCCGAGACTATTATAGCATCCGTTTGAATGCTTGTCAAGCATCTTTTTGAATGCAGTGCTATAATAATCTTGCCAAACAACTTTATTGGATTGGAGATAATGAGCGTATGTACTTTTATCAAAGATTAAAGGATACGAGAGAAGACTTGGATAAAAAGCAGGATGATATAGCTCTTGTTTTAAATATTACCAGACAGCAGTATCAGCTTTATGAAAGCGGAAAGCGCGAAATGCCAATGCATCATTTTATAACCTTGGCAAAATACTATAACGTTTCTCTCGATTATCTTGCGGGGCTTATTGACATTCCCAAAAAGCTTAAGTAAATAGTTGCGAACCTTAATAAAAATGAGCCCACGGCGATCTGCCGCGGGCTCATTTTTATATAATTGTTATTTCGTCATTTTCTCTTGCTTTACCTTGTGGTCGATTATGTGGCGGCCCGCAAGCTCGCGGCGCACGTCCTCAAG
>JAZQFL010000026.1:0-5443 GCA_045539485.1 Eubacteriales bacterium | reverse complement strand
GTTGGCAACGGAAGCGTGATACTCGTTATATTCCTCCACCAGAAGCACGACCAATTTTGCTATGGGCTTTGTGTTCAATATCTGCTTTGCCAAGGTATATGCAACCTGGCTAATTGCGCGTATGGTTTCGGCGCCTTTCAGTTCTGAGCAAAAAGCATCATAGCTTTCCGCTCCCTCACGAAGCATCGCGCTGAGCTCCTTCGCGGCGCTTGCTGCGGCAGGATCGACGTTGTGCATAGCTATCTTGTCAAGCATAGCTATACAGGAAGCGTAGACCTCTACGTTTGCATTGTTTTCTGCAATAGCTTCAACCGTTTTCTCAAGACTTTCGTTTGTAGCAGCGGTTTCGCCGATCTCGGTGCCTATTTCAAACCCGAGCATAAAGCTGTCAACCACCGCAATCGATTTCGAAAGTGATTTTACCCACAAAACACAGTCTAATGTGCTGTTGAGTCCTACGAAAGCATCCGAAGACCAATCATAAAAGCCTTGCTGTATCAACTTAGTATATTCCTTGTTGAGCGCGACCAAGGCGATCTCTGCACTGCCGCTTGCGAAATCATCTATCGTTCCGGTAGTCTTCAGATAGTTCATGGTCGATATGACAGCATTCTCAAGAAAGCTTGAAACACAGCTTGCGTAGACCTTTCTGTATTCATCCGCCCTTGCCTGCTCAACGGAAAAATCGCAAAAAGCGGAAAGGTACTCCAGCCATGTCTGCATAAACACCTGCTTTTGAGTGCCGTAATCAAAATATCCAAGAATCGAAAACGCTTCGTTCCAACTGCGCTTATATCCCGCAACGAGCTGTTGACCCAAGGTATCTCCGCCGATGTATATATTGTGATAAACATATGTGGAATCGTACTTTGAAGCGTCAAGAAGCGCTCTGACATCGACAGCGGAGCGCAGTGAGAATTTATTCGGATAATCGTCCTCGTTATCTGATATGCCGTCAAAATCAGTGTCGGGAAGCAACGGGTTTGAATGAACATAGACAACGGGAAGTCCCTTTTTGTTGAATACTATCTCCAGCTCCTCGCTGTTTTTCAAACCGTCGCCGTCAAAGTCGCTGTTTGACTTCAAATCAAATCCGACAAAGGGATACCGCCCGTCAGTAGTCGGCATAAGACCGTAATATATAGCATCGTAATAATCCTCAAGCTTGGTGGAGGATGCTTTCTTAGGCGCATACTTTTCCGGTAAACCGGAATATGAATCGAACTCCGCGGAGTTAATGACTGCATAATACGAAAAATGCTCGATTTCAACGGTAATCTTTCCGTCCGACACGGTTTGGTTGGGCAATTCCTCGTATTCGTGAGTTTCTTCATTATAGTAATATATTCTGGGCTGAAAATCTTCTCCGAGCATGCCGAAAGCCGTATCGTACTCAAAGGTAAGCCTTGCGCCGTTTATCGGTCCGTCAGCGCTCAGCTCAAAGGCACTTCCCATATATCCGCGAACGGTTTTTGACATTGCGGGGAATTCAAGCAAGGACATAGCCTTTACGCTTACCGTGCCTGCTATCTCCCCCTTAACCGTCGCCTCAACGCTTACGGTAATATCACCCTTTTCTCCGGAGGCAGAGGCGGTTGCGCTTTCCGTAAAGTGTTCATCGGCAACTGATGCATCAGTGCCGAACTCAAGCTCATATCCGTCATTTGCGCCGTCACCGTCCGTATCGGAGTTAAGAGGGTCGAGCCCGAGGAAAACCTCCTCCCCATCATCAACACCGTCATTATCCGTATCGGCAAGCATGGGCTGAGTACCGCGATCCTGCTCCTCGGCGTTTGTAAGTCCGTCGCCGTCGGGAT
This sequence comes from Eubacteriales bacterium, assembly GCA_045539485.1. GTDB lineage: Bacteria > Bacillota > Clostridia > Oscillospirales > CAG-272 > RUG12395. The sequence continues at coordinate 3,626 of JAZQFL010000026.1, read as the reverse complement.
CCTCTTCTCCGTCGGTCTTACCGTTCCCGTCAGAATCCGCAACGCAAGGATCGGTATTCAAATAGACTATCTCCGTATAGTCGTCAACTTCGTCACCGTCGGTATCTGGATTTAATTTATCCGTTCCTATCCTGTCCTCATATTCGTCGGAAAGTCCGTCGCCGTCGCTGTCCGAAGCCAAAGCGGTGTTAAGCTCCGCAAAAACACTTGCATCCAAGCGCCAAACGGCATAAAGCGTCAGCTTTTCCGTTACGGGAGTACTCTCAAAGGTATAAGGATCCAAAAAATATTCCGGCTCTCTTTCGGTAAACCAGCCGACAAACATGTAATTCTCACGCACGGGAGGCTCGGGCTCCACGGCAAACTTTCCGTGCTTCACCCTTTGCGTGGCAGGTGCAGACACCTCTGCGTCTTCATAATTAAGGTCAAACCTCACAGCGACCGTACGCGGCAAAAAGACCAAAAGAGCCAATCCTACTACCGCACAGAGAATTAATACCGCCAAAGCTATTTTAATATAATTTCTACGCATAGCCGTATCCTTTCGGAGAAAGATCTGTTTATCTCATTTTATCACAAGAATTTCAATATTTAAAGTACAAATAAGAAAAAGAGGATATAAAATACCCTCTTAATCGTATATTACGTTTTTGAGATACAGTCCGCAAGAGGGTGCGGTGCTTCCCGCTTTTGTGCGGTCGCACGCGGAGATGATGCTCTCCACCTCCTCGGGAGCAAGCGCTCCCCTTCCGACCTCCAAAAGAGTGCCCGCTATTATACGCACCATATTGTAAAGAAAACCGTCTGCGGCGATATTGATGCAGACAAGCCCGTTTCTGCGCTCAACACGGCAAAATTTCACAGTGCGGACAGCATCGGTTATCTTTGAACCGCTTGCCATAAAGGAAGTAAAATCGTGTGTTCCGCAGATGTATTCCGCGGCGCGGCTCATTTTTTCAACACCTTCATCCGTTATCGGCGCGGGAAAACGGTATGCCCTGCCGACGGAAAACGGATCGTTTATCGGAGAGTTAAGTATGCGGTATTCGTATTCCTTGGTTATAGCAGTATAGCGCGGGTGGAAATCATCCGCAACCGCCTCTGCTTCAAGCACGGAAACATCAGACGGAAGCAAAGATGAATACGCAAGCGGCAGTCTGTCCGTAGGGATACACGCCGCGCTGTTTTCGGGCTTAACTGTGCATTTGAAGCCAAGCGCATGCACGCCGCTGTCGGTGCGGCTGCAGCCCGTAACAAGGCATTTGCACTTAAAAAGCGTGGATGAAGCCTCTGTTATAACGCTTTGCACGGATCTTGCTCCCGGCTGAAACTGCCAGCCGCAGAAATTTGTACCGTCAAAGGCTATCGTAAGCAAATAGTTCATAGCCTCTCCTTAAAGCGTGAAGCCTGCGGGAACGTAATTGAGAAGCACGATGCCCGCAACAAAAACAACGGCAAGTCCCGCCCAGAGCCAATCGGCGGCGGAAAAATGCATAACTGTCATCTTTGTACGGCCCTTACCACCCCTGTAGCAACGGCACTCCATTGCAATGGAAAGGTCATCAGCGCGCTTGAAGGCGCAAACGAACAGCGGGATAAGTATCGGTATAAGCGCCTTCGCCTTGGCAATTAAGCCTCCGCTTGAAAACGAAGCGCCTCGCGCCTTCTGCGCATCCATTATTCTGTCCGTATCCTCGATAAGCGACGGAATAAATCTGAGCGCTGTCGACATCATCATTGCAAACTCGTGCACCTGAACACCGAACACCTTTAAGGGGGAGAGCACGTATTCAAGTCCGTTTGTAAGCATTATGGGGGTCGTTGTGTAGGTAAGGAACAGACCCGTGCCCATAATAAGCATTACGATACGGAATGCCATAAACAGCGCGGTATATATGCCCTCAAGATAGATATTGATAAATTTCCACGAAACAAGAAGATGCTCGCCCTTTGTGAGGAAAACGTTTATAATTGCTGTGAAAACAAGAATGAACAGCACTGCTTTAAGCCCGCGCAAAAGCGTCATAAGCGGAATGCGGGATGCACGCACGCAAAGCAGGAGTGCAAGCGCGGCAAACAAGAAGCCCCACACGTTTTTGGCAAGGAAGAGCGCAACGATATATACGGCTGCAAGAAGCAGCTTCACTCTCGGGTCTGCCTTATGAAGCGCAGACTGCGAGGGGTAATACTGACCGAGGGTAATATCCTTTAACATTTTTCACCCTCCCTTCCCTTATATCCGAGAATGGATGAAAGCTCTGCCGCGAGCGCATCGGGGGTGCATATCTCGCCCCTTATCGGAATGCCTCTTGCGCGTAATTCATCGGCAAGCTTAACGGTATCGGGCACGTCAAGCCCGTTCTCCTCAAGCTCCGCACGGCGAGAGAATACCTCCTCGGGTGTTCCCTCGAACGCTTCTCTGCTTTCCTTTAACACTATTATCTTATCGCAGTAATTCGCCATATCCTCCATATTGTGGCTGACTATGACGATAGCGGCGCCCGTACGGTCACGGTAATTCACAAGGCCGCCGAGTATCTCCTTTCTGCCCATAGGGTCAAGACCCGCGGCAGGCTCGTCAAGCACTATGACCTCGGGACGCATGGCAAGCACACCCGCGATAGCAACGCGCCTCTTCTGTCCTCCCGAAAGGTCAAAGGGAGAGCGCGAGAGCATTTCATCGGGTATTCCCGTAAATCTTGCCGCCTCGCGTACTCTTTCGGCAATCTCGTCCTCCGAAAGCTTCATGTTCTTCGGTCCGAAGGAGATATCCTTCTCTACAGTCTCGTCAAACAGCTGATACTCGGGATACTGCATAACAAGACCCACGCGGCACATTACGGACGCGAGAGCCTTTTTATCCGCATTTATGTCAACACCGTCAAGAAGCACCTCTCCGCTTGCGGGAGAAAGAAGCCCATTGAACATACGAACGAGCGTGGATTTACCCGAACCGGTGTGACCTATTATACCCGTGATACTGCCCGCTTCTACGGAAAGGCTGATGTTCTGCAACGCCTTCTTTTCAAACGGTGTTCCCGGGCTGTAGCTGTAGCTTACGTTTTTTAGTTCTAATTTAGCCATTTTCAGTTCTTTTCTTTGATCTTATTTGCAATGATCTCGGCACATTCCGCAAAATCGAGAGAAGGAAGCTTAAAATCTCCGCCCAGCCTATTCAGCTCATAAAGAAGCTCCGTACCCGCAGGCGCTTCAAGCGCCGCACGTCTGAGTGCGTCCACGTCGGCAAATACCTCCTCGGGAGTACCGCAGGACATTACCTTTCCCTCGTTCATAACGTATATCCTGTCCGCGCTTACAGCCTCATCCATATGGTGAGTGATGTTAAGCACGGTAATACCACGCTCCTTGTTGAGCTTGTGCAGTATCTCCATAACGTCGTGGCGTCCGCCGGGGTCAAGCATTGCAGTCGCCTCGTCAAAAATGATACATCTCGGCATCATGGCAAGCACACCCGCAATGGCAATGCGCTGTTTCTGACCGCCCGAGAGCATATGCGGAGCCGTTTTTGCATACTCGCTCATACCCACAAGTGAGAGCGATTCATCGACTCTTTTTCGTATCTCCTCGGAGGAAACACCGAGGTTTTCGGGGCCGAATGCAACGTC
>JAZQFL010000025.1:0-21303 GCA_045539485.1 Eubacteriales bacterium | reverse complement strand
CGTGGGCTCGGCACCGAGCCAGATGAGGTCGTTAAGAATAGACTCAACGTACTCGTTATCCTCTTTCGAAGGGTTAGTGTCATCATAACGAAGGTTGAACTTTCCTTTATACTTCTTAGCTGTAGAGCTGTTTATCCATATTGCCTTTGCACTGCCTATATGGAGATATCCGTTAGGCTCGGGAGGAAAACGTGTGTGTACGTGGGTATACTCACCGCTTGCAAGGTCGGTATCAATAATATCGTGAATAAAATTGTTTGTAGTCTCTGACATAATTATCTCCTTACGCGAGTCTTGCGATCTCGCTCTTGATTCTTGCGGTTACTGTATCGCTGCCGAGTATCTGCATAACCTCGTACATATCGGGCGAAGAACGCTTACCTGTCACGGCTACACGTATGAACGAGCTGATGTCAGCAACGTTGCCATTGAAGCTTTCGGGGCTCGCCTTATACGCTTTCATATCGGAAGCAAATCCAAGATCATCTGCGATTGCCTTGATCTTATCGAACCAAACGTTCATATCATCGGCACGGTCATAGGTTTCAAGGAACTTAGAAAGCGCTTTGGAAATTGTTGCCTTATCAAAGTTATCGGGATGATCGTCGGTAAGCTCGAAATACTCGTTGTAGAAGAGTCCCATGTAAGGCTTTGCATCAACCCAGGTTGCAAGGTCCTTGCGGGGCTTTTTGCCTCCTCTGCCGATCGAGAGAATGCGGATAGCCTTTGCACTGTCAGCCTTCAGAACGTTTGCGAAATCGGGGTCGTACTCTTCAGCCCAAGTAACAAGCTTATCGTAGACAACGTCTGCGCTGAGCTTGGAAAGAACGTTTTTGGATACGTCGGTAAGCTTAGCAAAATCAAGCAGACATCCGGAGTTTGACATCTTTTTGAAGCTGAAAGGAAATTCCTTGTAGCTTTTATCGGGGTTCTGCATTCTCCACTCGTCGTAGTTGGAGTTGAGAATTGTCATAATATACTCACAAACGCACTCGGGAAGATATCCGCCGCGCTTGTAGTCCTTCATATCAAGTCCCATATCGCGCTTGGAGAGCTTTTTCTTATTGCCGTTTTCATCAAGCTTCATTATCTGCGCGGTGTGGAGATATTTGGGCATCTTAAATCCGAGATACTTGAAAAGCTGGAGGTGCTTCGGGAGGCTGGGAAGCCACTCCTCACCTCGGATAACGTGTGTAGTGCCCATAAGATGATCGTCAACGGCATGAGCAAAGTGATAGGTGGGAATGCCGTCGGACTTAAGAAGAACGAAGTCCTCGTCATTTTCGGGAAGCTCAAGCGCTCCTCTGACAAGGTCGCCTACCTTGGTTTTCTTTTCGCCGTCGCCTTCGGAAAGGATGCGGAGCACGAAGGGGTCACCTGCAGCAAGATGAGCTTCTACTTCCTCAAGGGTGAACTCTCTCTGCTTGAGCATTTCATCGCGCTGAGCAGCGGCTGCTTCCTCGGTCCAGACTTTGCTCTTTACCTCAGCCTTTTTGTCGGCGGCATTGAGTTGTTCAAGCTCCTCCTTTGAGGTAAACACAGGATATGCTTTGCCCTCGCTTACAAGCTTTTTAGCGTAAACGTGGTAGATATGAGCACGCTCGCTCTGCTTGTAAGGTCCGTAATTTCCTTTATCGCAGATCTCGCCGTCGGGACCTATAGCAGCACCTTCGTCAAACTCCATTCCGTATTCTGCAAGAGTTTTAATAAGCTCTACAGCCGCGCCCGGAACTTCTCGCTTAGCATCGGTATCCTCGATTCGGAGATAGAACACTCCGTCGGAAAGATGAGCGAGGCGTTCGTCTATCATAGAACCGTAAATTCCGCCGAGGTGAATAAAGCCGGTAGGGCTTGGTGCGAAACGGGTTACTTTGGCACCCTCAGGCAGATCACGGGGAGGATAGCGCTTTTCTATATCCTCGCAAGTATCGGTAACGTTCGGAAAAAGCAAATCAGCTAACTTATTATAATCCATATTTCCCTGCCTTATAGTCATATATTCTGCGCTGTAAAGCGCGATAATTCGTAATTGTATTTCTTTTCTTTTTTCAGTGAGGTCAATTCGCCGTGTCCGGGATATACTTTACAGTCAAGATCAAGGCCGGCAAGCTTTTTTAAGGATAACTGCATTGTGCGGTAATTGCCGCCTATAAGATCGCATCTGCCGATCCCGTCTGCAAATAAGGTATCTCCGCTGAACATTACGTTATCTGCAATGTAACATACAGAGCCTTCTGTATGACCCGGTGTTCCGAGAACCTTAATTGCAATGTCGCCGAATTCTATGAGATCTCCATCATCTAAAAGTATAGGATTGGCGGCTGACGTAATCGGTGGAAACCCAAACAAAGCAGAGGCATTTCCCATAGGATCCTTAAGCATAAAAGCGTCTTTGGCGGAAATATAAACCTCAGTGTCTTTGGAGATATAAGAGTCCAGTTCGAGAATATGGTCAAAATGTCCATGTGTAAGTAAAATTTTTTTTACTTTGATCCCATCAGGCAAGTTAAAAGCTGACAGAGGAGCAGAAGGGTCGATTATAGCTCCCTCGCCTTCCGACACAAGCATATAACAGTTAGATACATATCCGCGAACTTGCGCCATATAAATCTCAAACATTGCAATACCTCACCACTTTATTCTAGTATTTTACTACATATTATTGTATATTTCAATAATTTAACAAAAAAATGTTTAGCATTTTCTAAATGTGTAGCGACAATAAGTTGAAAAACATACGATGATAGTGCGGCAGAGACCGCATAGGAGGTAATTATGTTTACTTCTACCGTTATAATCGGCTCACAAACCAATGCAATGCGTGCCCAAAAATGTTTGATTGCCTCAAAGATCAACTGTGATATCATAAAGACGAATTCGGAAAAAAGCAGAGGCTGTATTTTTGCTTTGAGAGTGCCATTTGACCAGCTTAGGGCTGTGCTTTCCGCACTTGATAGCTGTAATATAAAGTACGAGTATTAGTATGTCTTCGCTATATTTTGACAACGCCGCAACAAGCTATCCAAAGCCAAAATGTGTTTACCGAACGGTATCTGATGCTTTAGTTAAATGCGGAGGAAATCCCGGAAGAAGTACACACAGAGAAGCAGAAAATTCTGCAAGGACAGTGTACGAAGCAAGAGAGGCGGTTTGCCGGTATTTTAATGCTTCTGAACCGAATAAAGTTTTCTTTTCGCTAAATGCTACAGCCGCTCTTAACACTGTCATTTTAGGTCTTACGGGTCAAGGCGGAATCTTTCTTGTTTCTGATATCGAGCATAATGCTGTACTTCGTCCGGTTGCGGAAAAATGCAAGAGAGATAGCGCAATCTTCAAGATCTTTAAAACTTACCGGGACGATCCTGAAAAAACAATTAATTCATTTTTGAATCAGCTTTCAGACAACATGAGGTGTGTAGCGGTAAATGCTGCATCTAATGTTGACGGAAGAGTTCTTCCGATCAAAGAAATGGGAGAGATATGCAAGGATAGGAATATACCCTTTATTATCGATGCTTCACAGCTTGCCGGCCACAGAAGAATTGACATGCGAAAGCTTCATTGCAGCGTATTGTGCTGTGCAGGTCACAAGGGTCTTCTTTCTCCGATGGGATGCGGATTTGGAATAATCGGTGACATTGATACGGACTTTTCGCCTCTGACTTACGGAGGAAATGGCATAAATTCAAAAGACATTTATATTGGAGAAGAGCTGCCTGAAAGATATGAATCGGGCACAGTTGGTGTCCCAGGCATAGCAGGGTTGCTTGCTGGTATCGAGCATCTTGAGAAGGTTGGATGTTTATTTGAAAAGCTTGAAAAGAGGAACACTGATTTAATTGTAAAGAGACTTTCGGCCATAAACTGTTTAGATGTAATTCATGCAACTGACGGTGTCCCTGTTATCAGCATATTCCACAGAACTATCGACAGCGAGGATATAGCAATTAAGCTCTCCGAGAGAGGGATCGCAGTACGAGCTGGGTTTCACTGTGCACCGCTTGCGCATCATTCAATCGGAACGTATGATCGCGGCACGGTTCGGATAAGTCCTTCTGCATTTAATACTGTTGAAGATTGCATTTATTTGACTGATTGCATAAAGAGTGTAATTTTGTGAGCAAAAAAAACGGCATCGCAAAAGCGATGCCGTTTCTGATAATAGTTTACTCTACGGAAGGCCAACCCTCGTTATACCAAGTAAGGTATACCTGAGCGAGAGAGTCTTCGATATCAGCATTATTCATAGTCTTCATGTACTTAATATCTGCATTCTGTCCGAGTTCAGACTTTGCAGTTGCACAGAAAGCCTCAAGCTCTTCGGCGGTCTTGCACGCATCAAGCTTTTCCTTGTATTCCTTGGTAAGAGCGGTAATATTCTTCATGGTCTCAGCATTTACGTTTTCCCATACTTCACGGAAGCCGAGAATAACATGTGCTGCACACTCGCTGTTCTGGAGCTTGCCGTATTCCCATGCCTTGATGTCCATTCCCTCTTCGGGATAAGCCATAAATACGTTACCGGTCTTATTGATGTCCATCATATAATCTTTGTTAAGGCGCTGTACCTTACCTTCATCGTCGAGAACGTAGTGAACATCCTCGATACCGTACTGAAGAAGGTTGCGAAGCTCGGAGGTGGTATTAAGAAGTGTAATTACCTCCATGGAGCGCTTAAGGTTTGCAGTAAAAGTAGAAACTGCAAAGAAGGAGCTGAATACATCGTCCTCATTAGCAATAGGAGTTTTGATAGGCTTAACTATGTAATCGTCCTCATACTCAAAACGAAGAGCGTAATCTCCGGTAACTATACCAACACCGAACTCTTCATTCTCGGTCTTTGCAAAGTAACCGCCTTCCTCGTACTTCTTCATACGAATCAGATGCTCAGCGTACTTGGTAGAAAATACGTCAGTGACGTTCATCTTCTGGTTGGAAGGAGTGGTAGAGTTTACGAGCTTAACACCGACCTGCTTCATGGAGAGCGTGTAAGTGGAAGCAAGAACGCTGAAACCGTCGTTCTCGATATCCTCGCCCCAGAAATAGGTGAGATAATCATCAAAGGGAGCCTTAACGGGAGCGATGGTCTCATTAGCCTTGATGTCCTCAATGAGGGAGAGACAATCCTTAAAATCAGAGATAGATGCTTCGTGAATGTAGTACTTCTCTGCCATCTTTTTGTTGATGAGAAGGTAGGTGTACTCGCCTATTACATGGTTGTTGGGGATAGCATAGGTGCTTCCGTCAACCTTGGTGTGGTTGAAGAGTACGGGATGTATGTAGTCATTAAGAGCCTTGGAGGTACCGGTCTCGCTTATCTCGTCATCAAGATCCTCAAGGTAAGCGTTTTCGACAAGGTATTCAAGACGTTCGCGTCCGAGAACAAGAACGATGTCAATCTGATCTTCGGGGATCTCGGGGTACTTGAGCTCAACAACACCGTAATCGTTTACGATGGTTGCTTCCTCGGTAACAACGGTGGTTTCTTCAACTGTTGTCTCCGCAACGGTTGTGATACCTGCAGCCTTAAGGGAGCGAGCCTCTTCCTTTTTGCGCTGCTCTTCTTCAATTGCGGCCTGCTCAGCAGCCTTAATAGCCTCAAAGCGTGCATCAAGCGCCTCTGTATACTCACTCTCAGTGCAGAAAATGAGGTCAACATAAGTGGTAAAGCGAGACTTGGTGATGTTGTTGAACGCTTCTTCGATCAACGCCTCGGTCTCCTCGCTGATCTTGTTTTCGGTAACGACCCACATGTTGATGGAAACAGCAGTTCTGACAGACTGTTCCTTGTTAAGGTCTTCGTCGCTGATCTCATCCTCTCCGCAACCAACGAGCATGGTCAAAAGAGTAACGAGGCAAAGCATAAGTGCAAGAATTCTTCTCTTCATGAGGCTCCTCCAAATGGATTTTATCGCATATGCGTAATATTGCTTTGTATATTGTACTACAATTAGGGGATTATGTCAAGGATAATTTTCCAATCAAAATAAATATATTTATATATCAGTCAAGGTAATCCTTAAGGCGCTTGGAGCGGCTGGGGTGTCTGAGTTTGCGGAGAGCTTTAGCTTCTATCTGACGGATACGCTCACGGGTAATATTAAACTCTTTGCCAACCTCCTCGAGAGTTCTGGAACGTCCGTCCTCGAGTCCGAAACGAAGCTTAAGAACGTGCTCCTCTCTTGGGGTGAGGGTGTGGAGGACCTCGTTTATCTGTTCCTTAAGAAGCGAATAAGAAGCTGTCTCTGCGGGCGCGGGAGAGTCGTTATCTTCAATAAAATCACCGAGATGGCTGTCTTCTTCCTCGCCAATGGGGGTTTCAAGAGAAACCGGGTCGAGAGCGATCTTCATTATCTCCCTGACCTTCTCGGTGCTCATACCCATTCTTTCGGCTACCTCAGCGGCAGTTGCTTCGTGGCCAAGCTCCTGCAGAAGCTGACGCTGATATCTGCTTACCTTATGGATAGTTTCGACCATATGAACTGGAATTCTTATTGTACGCGCCTGGTCTGCAATCGCTCTTGTAATTGCCTGTCTGATCCACCAAGTTGCGTAAGTGGAGAATTTGTAACCCTTAGTGTAATCAAACTTTTCAACAGCCTTCATAAGGCCGAGATTGCCTTCCTGAATGAGATCGAGGAAGAACATTCCCTTTCCAACGTATCTCTTTGCAATTGAAACAACAAGACGGAGGTTAGCCTCAACAAGCTCGGTCTTTGCATCCTCGTCGCCGTTTGCAATGCGCTCGGCAAGAATAAGCTCCCTTTCGGTGTCAAGAAGCGGAATGCGTCCGATCTCCTTAAGATACATTCTTACGGGATCGTCTATTGCAAGCCCGTCCTGAACGAGAGGCTGCTCTGTTGTATCGGCGTTTTCATTGTTATCAACACTTGAATCAATATTATCGAAATCATCGGGATCGATAAATCCTGTGATCTCAATACCGTTGCTCTCGATCGTTTCATAGAGTTTTTCCATTTGCTCTATATCAAGATCCACATCCTCAAGAGCCTCAAGAATATCGCCGTTGGAAAGCGAACCTTTCTGCTTTCCCTTTTCAATAAGGGCTTTTAAATCAAATCCTTTTTCGTTTGCCATTTTTATACCTTCCGTAAACTTTAATTATTTCTTATTAATTGTCAAGAAGTATTCGGCAAGTTCATTTGCCGTAAGCTCCTTGTCAGAAACTGATTTTTTGCGGCCTTCTGCGCGGAGTGCAGCGCAAAGACCGGTAAATTCCTTTTCTCCGTTTTCGGAGAGATTATACCGCTTCATCTTCATAGCTTCAAGGCGGGACATTTCGTCAACATTCAGATCGGCGCCAAGCTCCGATTCAAGAAAATCGCCTTCAGCGTGTGAAATGATAGTTTTAAATAGCTTTTTCCCGAAATCGGTAACAAAATCCTCTTCAGTCAGCATCTCGGGATTTTTCAAAAGAAGATCTCTGTTTTCTTGCATCAAAAGTAAAAGTGCGATGATCTGCTCCTCTGTGTTAGCAGCAAAAACATTAGAAACAAATTCGGGATTTACGCGGTCGCCGATACCCGAAGCCTGGCGGAGAGCATCTTCCCTTTCTCTGTTTTTGCGTTCGCGTTCCAACCTGCGAATGATCTTTTTTGTATCCGCTTCAATGGCCTCCGGTTTAACTCCGAGCTCATCGGCTATCTCGCGTGTATAAATATCACGCTCAGCAGACGAATAAACTCCGGCAAGCATTCTGCATATTTCCGAAAGAGCACGTACTTTCCCATCTGTTTCATTTATATCGTATTTCGAAAGTATTCCATCAAGCGTGAAGCGGAATTTAGATTTTGATTCGCCTATCAGCTTAGAAAAAGCCGGAGCACCGAATTTTTTGATAAACTCGTCGGGGTCTTTTGCACCTTTAACGTTAAGCACAGTCGTTTCGGTTCCCGTTTCGGTTATAAGCCTAATCGCTTTTTCTGCCGCGGCTTGGCCTGCAGCATCGCTGTCATAGCAAATAACGACCTTTTTGGTGTATTTGGCCATTAAACGCGCTTGGTCGGGTGTTATAGCAGTGCCGAGAGTGGCAACCGCATTTTCAAAGCCGGCCGAATGCAATGCGATAACGTCCATATAACCCTCGCACAGGATCATTTTCTCAGCACAGCAGTTTTTAGCATATCTGAGCGCATAGAGATTCTTCCTTTTGCGGAACACGGGGGTATCGGAAGAGTTCAAATATTTACGCGGATCGGAATCATCAATAATTCTGCCGCCAAAGGCTACAACATTTCCCGAAACGTCAATTATAGGAAACATCAGGCGCTTTCTGAACATATCAAACGGTCTGCCCGTTTTTGAACTGATACCGACAAGGAAAGCCGCATTCATCTCTTCATCGGTATATCCGAGGTCCTTTAAATACGGATAAAGAGATGAGAATGAATCGGGAGCGAATCCGATTCCGAAATACTTTATTATCTCCTCGGAAAGTCCGCGTCTTTGAGCATATTCTCTGCCAAGCGCACCAGCCGGATCGTTAAACAGAATGTCTCTGAAATATCTGGCCGCGGCTTTGTTCATTTCATAAAACCGTCTCTTATCAAAGCGCGGTGCATCTGAATCAGACGTTATTACATCAATACCCACGCGCCTGCCGAGATACTCAAGAGCTTCCGTGTATTCAAGCCCCTCAGCTCTGCGTACCAAGCTGATAACATCGCCGCCAGCGCCGCAACCGAAGCAATAAAATGACTGTCTTGCAACAAAAACAGTGCATGAAGGAGTTTTTTCGGAATGGAAAGGGCAAGCGCATACCATATTTGAGCCGGCACGTTTTAAAACTGCATATTGGGCCATAACGTCTTCTATGGGATTTCTTGCTTTTATTTCCTCTACAATTCTTTGATCTATCATTTTATCCCTTCCAAACGGCAGGCACAAATAGCTTCATATACAGATCTATGGCATATCTGTCCGTCATACTTGAAATAAAATCACAAACCGCTCTCGGAACACCGTCTTCATCCATGATCTTATCGTAAGGCGCGGGTAATTTTTCTGGGAAATCTATATAATACTCATAAAGTGCCTCAAGCATTACCTTTGCCTTCTCTTCTTCGCCTTTTGCAATGGAGTTCGTATATACGCTTCGGAAAAGGAAAGCGCGAAGCTCGTCGGTAGCTTTTCCTACTTCCGCTGTCATTGATATAGAGTTCTTCCCTTCACTTTCGGCGATTACAGAATAAACCATAGTGTTGATCCGCTCGCTGTGTCCTCTGCCGAGTACCTTTAAAAGATGCGGCGGTATATCGTCAAGTGATAGTATACCGGCACGGCAAGCATCATCAATATCGTGATTTATGTATGCTATGCGGTCTGCAAATTTTACAACAACGCCTTCAAGAGTAGATGCCTTGTCGGCGCCCGTATGATTGAGAATACCGTCTTTAACTTCGGCGGTAAGATTTAGGCCCTTCCCGTCTTTCTCGATCTTTTCAACAACTCTCACGCTTTGTGCCGAATGCGAAAAGTCACTCGAATAAAGCTTGCGCATAGCAGCCTCTCCTGCATGTCCGAAGGGAGTATGTCCGAGATCGTGGCCAAGCGCTATCGCTTCCGTAAGATCCTCGTTCAACCTGAGCGCACGTGCAATAATACGCGCAATTTGTGACACCTCAAGCGTGTGAGTCATTCTGGTTCTGTAGTGCTCATCCTGAGGAAGCAAAAAGACCTGAGTTTTGTGCATCAGTCTTCTGAATGCTTTTGAATGAATGATCTTATCTCTGTCGCGCTGAAACTCAGTTCTGATCTTGCAGGGCTCATAGGGGTGCTCTCTGCCTGCAGTGTTGCAGGTAAGAAAAGCATAAGGAGAAAGGGTCGATTTTTCTCTTTCAAGGAATATATTACTGATATTTTCCGACATATATTCACCTGCTTTCTCAATTTTATTCATCAAACACTAATATACGCAAAAAGTCTCAAAAAAACTTTTAAGATTTTAAAAAAGTTTTAATGAGACTCTTTTTATTAATTTTTAAGCGGAATGAGCTCGTCGGATTTTCCGAGGCTTTCAGCTGTTAACCGCTTTGAAAAGGTTTCGGAGATCTTAGTGCAAACGTTTTCGGCGGCATCTTCATTACAGACAAACGATACTGTAACTTTCTCTGCAAATTCCGGTGAAATATTTTCTGCGCCAAGGCTTTCAAGCAAATATTTGAGCTTATCGAAATCCTTATATTCGCAAATGCAGTACATATGCTCTACTGTGCAGTATACACCGAGTGTTGCAACATCAAGCGCTGCTTTAGCGGAAGCCGAATATGCCCTAACCAGACCCGGAGCACCAAGAAGGATTCCGCCGAAATATCTGGTAACCGTTATTACGACATCGGTCAATCCGCGTTTCTTTATAAGGTCAAGTATCGGAATACCGGCAGTACCGGAAGGCTCTCCGTCGTCGTTTGCGCGAACAGTTCTTCCGTTATCCAGATAGTATGCAGAGCAAACGTGGCGCGCATCGCGGTGCTTTTTTCTTTCACGCTCAATTACGGCAAGGGCTTCTTCTTCGGTGCGCACAGGCTCCGCAACAGCGATGAAACGGGATTTCTTCTCAACAATTTCAGCCGCCGAGGGCTGAAGCAAAGTTATTCCTTTACTCATCGTCTGTTACCACATATTCAGCAAACATTCCGAGTATCTTAGCGTCTGCACAAAGCTTCACTGTTGTGCCCTCATCTCCGTATTCAATATCTTCAACCGAAGTTAAAGCATATAGCTTGTTCAGATCTCCTTCCTTACCGTACGGGAAGAAAAGCTCTACATCGCGCTTACCGTTTCTGACGACCGTCTGTAAAAGCTCCGCAAGCTTGTCAAGCCCTCTGCCGTCAAGAGCGGAAACAGCACAGGCGTAAATGCCATCGGTTTCATCAAAATTCGGAACAAAGGGCATTTCGGTACATGCATCTATCTTATTAAAAACGTAGATTCTCGGCTTATCGTCAGCCTTAAGGTCGCAAAGAAGCTGTTCGGTTACCGCAGTTTGAGCGGGTGCCTCGGGGTCAGAGGCATCAATAACTATAATTATGAAATCGGAAAACTGCACTTCCTCGAGAGTTGACTTAAATGCTGAAATGAGCTGATGAGGAAGATTTCGGATAAAGCCTACGGTATCGGTAAGCAGCATTTCAGACCCGTCGGGCAATGTAAATCGCCTTGTTGTCGGGTCAAGAGTTGCGAAAAGCTTATCCTCCGCGAGAATATCGGAATCGCACAGTGCGTTTGTAAGTGTTGATTTTCCTGCGTTGGTATAACCTGCGATCGCTGCTTTCGGAATTCCGCTTCGCTCTCTCGCATGGCGCATCGTAGCACGGTTTTTCTCTATCTCAGCAAGCTCCTTACGGAGTGCGTCCATTCTTCTGTGGATGTGTCGTCTGTCAGTTTCAAGCTTGGATTCACCCGGTCCTCTGGTACCTATTCTTCCTTCAAGACGGGACATATCCTTACCTTTACCTATAAGGCGGGGGGCAGTATACGAGAGCTGAGCAAGCTCGACCTGAAGCTTACCTTCGCGCGTTACGGCATGCAGAGCAAAGATATCGAGAATAAGCATACTGCGGTCTATTACATCGGGGCCGTCAAGCTCCTCTTCGATATTTCTTATCTGAGAAGGCGAGAGCTCGCAGTCGAAAACAACAAGCGAGATATCGTTCTTATCACAAATTTCCTTAAGTTCTTCTATCTTGCCTTTTCCGATGCAGGTCCTTACATCCGGCGCTTCCCTGTTTTGCGTGACAGCCGCAAAGCATTCGCCGCCTGCAGTGTCTATAAGTCTGGCAAGCTCTTCGATGCTTGCCTCTGTGCCGACTTGACCGGGAAGTTCCAAACCGACTATCACGGCACGTACACATTCGTTTTCATTAAAGGTGTTCATATATCCTCCTTTCAAAACGAGGAAAAGTAAAACGGGGCAAGCGATAAATCACCTGCCCCGAAAATTCTGCGTATTACTTGCCAAGACGCTTGTTGAACTTATCAACACGTCCGCCGGCGTCAACGAACTTCTGCTTGCCGGTAAAGAAGGGATGGCACTTAGAGCAGATATCTACTCTCATATCACCCTTGGTGGACTTGGTCTCAATAACCTCGCCGCATGCGCAAATAATCTTAGCGTCCTTATATTCGGGATGGATACCGTTCTTCATTCTTATTCACACCTTTCTCGTTAGTTCGCAAATTACAGCTAATTATATCACGTGATTTTGCAATTTGCAATAGTTTTGCGAAAAAAATTGAAATAATTATTTATCTGTCTTATCGGTAGCTATAAGCTCCTTCATTGAGGTCGCAAGACCTGCAAGTCCCTGGATCTCGGAAGGAATTATTATCTTTGTAGCGTTGCCGTTGGCGGCGGCAATGAATGCCTCGAGGCTCTTGATGGCGATAACCGCGTCGCCGGGGTTAGCCTCATTTATCATTTTGATACCCTCTGCCGTAGCCTTCTGGATATCGAGTATAGCCGCAGCTTCACCCTCTGCCTCGCGGATCTTTGCTTCTCTTACCGCTTCAGCGCGAAGGATGGCAGACTGCTTCTCGGCCTCCGCTTCAAGTATCATGGATTGCTTGCGTCCCTCCGCAACGAGAATGGCGGAATTTCTTTCACCCTCCGCCTTAAGAATGCTTTCGCGTCTTTCGCGCTCCGCCTTCATCTGCTTTTCCATCGCTTCCTGAATCTCACGGGGAGGCATGATATTCTTAAGCTCAACGCGGTTTACCTTAATACCCCAAGCATCGGTTGCTTCATCGAGTATTGCGCGCATTTTGGTATTAATGATGTCACGGCTTGTAAGAGTGCTGTCAAGCTCCAGCTCACCGATGATGTTACGGAGCGTGGTGGCGGTAAGGTTTTCAATAGCGGAAAGAGGGTTGGATACACCGTAAGTGAAAAGCTTGCAGTCGGTTATCTGATAGAATACGACTGTATCTATCTGCATACGGACATTATCCTTTGTAATAACAGGCTGAGGCGGGAAGTCAACGACCTGCTCCATAAGATTTACCTTTTTCGAGATGCGTTCGATCAGAGGGATCTTAAAGTGGATACCGGTCTTCCAGGTCGCAACGTATCTTCCGAGACGCTCGATAACGTAAGCGTTTGCCTGGGGAACGATCTTAACGTTTGCAATGAGAACTACAAGCACAAGAACTGCGATAATGATGTATTCCATTATTCTTCTCCTTTACATTATTTACAAATTAGCTTTACGCCTTCAATGGAAACCACTTCAACAACTGTGTCGGCAGGAATGGGTTCGCCGTTTTCCGAGCGCGCCGACCAGACAGCGGCGCCGACCTTGACAGCGCCCTTTGCGGCAATATTATCTATGTCTTCAATGACAACGGCGGTTTTTCCGATCAGCGAATCCGCATTTGTTGGAACTACGGTCGGCTTAAATAACTTTTCATTAAAAACCACTCTGAATATTATTCCCAAAGCCGAAACAAAGAATGCGAGCAGCTGAGCCCAAAGCGGAAAATGAAGCGCCGAGAAAATAATGGCAAGCAAAGCACCGGGGATAAACCAAATTGCTACAAGCGCGGTGGTAAACGCTTCCGCAACAACTGCCGCAACAAGTACTCCGGTCCAAAACAATGTCATTTGATCACCTACTTTCCTATGTTTGATATTACGTCGGATATATAAATTTTATCAAAATAAACCGAAACAGTTATAAACTGGGGTCTTATAGCATCGCTTTCAAGATCCCGTCTGAAAACACCGTCATTCTTCATTATCTTATATTCGAACTTATAAACGTATTCTTCATATACGATTCCCGAAGCGTCGGTTTTTTGTTCGGATGACTGATAATGAAGCATTATGTCATAGACTCTTTGCATCGAAAGCTTGCTCGGAAGCTTCATTACGCTTAACATCTCATCGGAATAGCATTCCTTAAGGGAGCCGATATCGCCCGTCTGCAAGGCCGTAAAATATTTTTCAAAGAAAATGTAGAGCTGATTATCGGAATAGTCCTCGTCATTTATAGGTGCGGACAGCGCACCGTCATTGACCCAGACCCGTCGGTCTTCCAACATATATTCCTCGTCATCTGCGATATTGTACGTATAATCGGGCGTAGCAAAATTGATATTAAATCTGTCGTCCTCGTTTCTGTCCGGAATCAGAAAATCAATAATAAAAAGGATAAGACACGCAAGCGCGGCAAGCATTACAACAGCCGCAATAGCGAGCAGTCCGATAATAACTCCTTTTTTCTTACCGGTTGCATTATCAAGAATACTTAGTGCCATCAGCATCACCTCAGTAGTATTATACTTTATGTAAACTCAAAAATCAATAGCAACCTATTTTAGGGGAAAAGAATTTCTTGTTGACAATTTGCCGATTAGAATATATAATAGCAGAGTATGGAGGTTGACGGCTATGAAATTCAAGAATACGCTTTCGCCCAAATCAAAACCAAAGATCAACGAAAATCTTTACCACATGGTAAAATCAGGAGCTGAGCTATTTGGAGACAAGCCCCTCTACATATTCGACAGAGACGGAAAAGAAAACACTTTTTCTTACAACGATCTTCTTACTCACGTAAATGCGATCGGAACCGCTCTTTCCGTGTACGGGCTCTTCGGAAAACACATCGCTATAGTCGGTGATACCTGCCCCGAGTACATCGCATCTTATCTTGCCGTTGTAAACGGAAACGGAGTTATAGTTCCGCTTCCCAAGGAGCTTTCGGCAGATAATTTAGCTGACTTTATCAAGCTTTCCGAATGCGATGCCGTAATCTACACAAAGGCGATGAATAACGTTCTCCGCGACGAACGTTCGCTTTTTGATAACGTAAAGTATTTTATTCCGATAGATAACGACGATTTTGCCGACGAAAGAACACTTCCCTATTCCGTTCTTCTCGAAAAAGGCAAAGAAATGCTTAATAACGGTGTTACCGTACTTACCGAGCATGTGATCGATATGGAGAAGATGTGTGCTATCATCTTTACCTCAGGAACCACGGGAACAAGCAAGGGCGTTATGCTTAATCAGCGCAATCTTACAACCGCTGCTAATTCCGCAGGTCAGTCTATGGAATACGATGACGATAACACGTTTATTTCATTCCTTCCTCCCTATCATACCTACGAAATGTCCATAGGACAGTTCGCAATAATGAATCTCGGTGCTACGATCAAGATAAACAGCTCGCTAAAGCATTCGATCAGAGATATGGCAAGCTTCAAGCCCAATGCACTTATGCTGGTTCCGCTTTTTGTTGAAACTATGCATAAAAAGGTATGGGACGAGATCGACAAACGAGGAATGCGCAAAAAGGTAGTTGCCGCTATGAAGGTAAGCGATGCAATGCTTGCTGCAGGCATTGATATGCGCTCCAAGTTCTTTGGAAAGATAACCTCCGCTTTCGGCGGAAATCTTAAAAGCATAGTATGCGGCGGCGCCGCCGTAAATCCTGAAATAATCAAGAATTTCCACAGTTTTGGCATATTGATCCTTGAAGGCTACGGAATTACCGAGTGTTCTCCCCTTGTTTCCGTTAACAGACCGAGCGGTGTAAGGCTTAAGAGTGTCGGAACTCCAGTTGACGGCTGTACCGTAAAAATCGACATTGGCGACGACGGAAGAACCGGTGAGATACTTGTTAAGGGCGATAACGTAATGCTCGGTTATTACAAGAATCCCGAAGCAACAGCCGAGGTATTTACCGAGGACGGATATTTCCGTACCGGCGATATCGGTTATATGGATGATGACGGTTACATATATATAACCGGAAGAAAAAAGAACGTTATCATTCTGTCAAACGGCAAAAACGTATTCCCCGAGGAGATCGAAGAATATATCTACAAGATCCCGGAAATACTCGAAGCTGTTGTTATCGGCCGGAAGGATCAAAACGACGTACCGAGAATTACCGCTGTCTGTGTCCCCGATATGACAAAATTCGAGGGCGCTGAAAATGAAGAGATCGAAGCGAAGATAAGAGCCGAGATCGCCGAAATGAACAAAAAGCTTCCCATCTTCAAGCAGGTAGCGGTTACAGAGATCCGATGGGAAGAATTTGAAAAGACCCCGTCCCGTAAGATCAAACGCTATAAAGTTAAATAAGCGTTTTTTCGATAAATTCACTTAACATTCATTTGGAGGTATACCATGTTTGAGAAACTTAAGGAGATCCTTATCTCCGAGCTTCAGATCGAAGAGGATCTTATCACTCTTGATGCAGCACTTGCAAGCGACCTCGGCGTAAATTCCCTCGAGCTTGCTGAGCTCGTTCTTACCGTAGAGGATCAGCTCGGTGTTGAGATCAACGAAGACGATCTTCATAAGTTCATCACCGTCGGTGACGTTGTAAAGTATCTTGAAGAGATCGCAAAGTAATAAGCTGTTTAATAGCAAAAAAACTCGGAAGCGTGCTTCCGAGTTTTTTATCGTTTATTCACCTTGATCGAATCGGAAATGTTACCGTTGCTTTAAAAAGATCGCCGTCGGCATCTATCTTAAACGTTCCGCCCTGCAGTTCGGCAAGGCTTTTGGCGATAGACAGACCGAGACCGCTGCCTTCCGTGTTTCTTGAGCTGTCACCGCGCACAAATCGCTCCATAAGCTCTTCCGCAGTGAGTTCAAGAGGCTCAGCCGAGACGTTTTTAAATACGGCTTGTACAAAGTCTCCTTTTCGGTCTATCTCAATGAAAATACGTGTTCCTGATAAAGCATATTTACACACGTTTGAAAGCAGATTGTCAAATATACGCCACGTAAGCTTTCCGTCCGCATAGACAGTATTGACGTCTTCTTCTTTCCTTACAACGATGTTTAGATGCTTGGAATTAAGCTTTTCCTCGTATTCTCCGAGAGCCTGAGAAAGAATAATATTTACGTCTGTATCCTCGGCATTCACTGTAAGATTTCCGCTTGCCGCCTTAGATGCTTCAACAAGGTCCTCGGTCAACTTTTGTAGTCTTGCCGACTGCCGCTCAAGGACGTCAAGATATTCCAATGCTCTTTCGGAGCTGAGCCCCTCCTTTTTTAGAAGTCCTACATAATTGATCAGTGATGTAAGCGGTGTTTTAATATCATGACTTACGTTAGTTATAAGCTCGGATCTCATCCTTTCGCTCTTAATCGATTTTTTGACTGCTTCATCAAAACCTGCGCTTATACCGTTTAGGCTTTCGGCGTGATTTCTCAAAGACGGCAGCAGCTTTGAAGTTTCCGCTTTCGCTTTTACGTTTCCGCCGCAAATTTCCTCACCGGTTTTTTCAAGTATTCTCAGGTCAAGAATGAATTTGATAAGCAGTGCTGTATGAAAGAAAAACACAATCAATATGACCAGCATTCCGCCGTCTCGAATTGACAACGCTCCTATTAAGTATAAGAAAAAGAATAAAACACCCGTCAGCGCAGTTTTCCAATACAAATTGATACGTACCAATACAGAAAAGAACTTTTTTAAAATTAGTGCAATTGTGCGCAGTACGTATTTATATATCAAAGCAATGAGCTTTATAATAATCGAATTCTTGTACCAGCCTTTCGATTTCAGTCTTGCCGCTATGCTGAACAGTACGCCTATTAAGATAATAAGCAGAACAATAGGAGCGGCAATCCATACCAAATCGTTCGAAAACTCTTCGATCCAAGCAAGGCATCCGGCAAAAATTATTCCTGTTAATGCAAGATATATCTCAATCGGAAGCTTCGCAAAGAATCCGAGATGAATACCTTCTGATTTCTTAGAATGACCTGCAGAGACACATATAAATACTACGCAGATTACAGCAACAAGCAATGATAATGCGGCTAAAGTTATTACCCAATTATAGTACATCGCTATGACAGTAATATATTTAAAGACCCAATAGATATAATCAACCGGTTCTGCATCTGTCAGGATGCCCGCTGTTACCCTGATCTCTCTTATTTCGACCTCGCCATTACCATCGGAATATATTATCTCGGGAATGCATCTTGAGGTTTGGGTAAAAACCAACGAATTGAATTCCGATGCCTGCGGTAAATTATTGAAGATAACTCTTCCGTCATCTGCAGTAACACTATACCTTACGTTTGTGTGTTCCTCAGAATATCTGTGATCGAAAGCATACTTGACACCGTTAGAAACGCTTCCGTATTCAAGCGCTTCGTAATGGTCTGCGATCTCCTCTGCATAACGCCAAGAAAGATCTCGTGCAACGTATTCGGTGAGCTCTCTGCCTCCATCGAATTGTGCTCCGCTTTCGAAAGCAAAAACCACGGAAATCGTTGCAAGCGCTCCTATTGCGACGGAGAAAAATAGCACAAACGCAGCTAACGCTTTCAAAATTCCGCTTTTTTTCATATCTTATCCTCCATTTTGTATCCCTGACCCCAAACGACCTTTAAGTAGCGCGGTCTTGCGGGGTCTATTTCCAGCTTTTCGCGCAGATGCCTTATATGCACAGCAACGGTACTCTCCATACCGAGGGGTACTCCTCCCCAAACGGTTCTATATATTTCTTTAGGAGAGAATACTTTTCCGGGGTTATTCATAAGAAGCTTAAGTATATCGAATTCAAGCGGAGTAAGTGAAACGGAATCTCCGTCAAGAGTGACAGTTTTTGCGGCGTCATCGAGTGAGATGTTTCCGATAGTAAGCACTCCGACCTTTTTAATTCCTCCGCCAAGTACCATATAGCGCCTTAACTGGGAACGCACACGCGCAATAAGCTCAACGGGATTAAAGGGCTTGGTAACATAATCGTCGGCTCCGAGGTTGAGCCCTAAAATTATATCAGAATCCTCTGATTTTGCCGTAAGTAGTATCACGGGAATATTCATGCTCTCCCTAAGCTCGGAAAGTGCAGTAAGTCCGTCGGTTACCGGCATCATAATATCAAGGATCATAAGATGCACGTTTTCAAGCCTGCATAATCTAAGTGCTTCGTCACCGTCATAGGCGCTTAGCACATTATAGCCTTCGGCAGTTAAATATATCTTAAGCGCGTTAACTATATCACGCTCGTCGTCACATACTAAAATGTTGTACATCCGCAATCACCGTCCTTCTTTTGTCTTAAGTATATCACACAAGTCTTTAAGCATCAATAATGTAATTCCTTAAGATTTTATTAAGATTTACAAAAATAAGCATATTATCAATGTCATTAAGTTTAGCCAACCGCCCGTCATTCAAACGTATCTCGCGTAAGCGAGATAGACGCGACCAACGGGAGCCGCCTCCAACGGAGGCGATGATAAGAGCGGAGAGCCTTGAGATCCTTCGGTCGCTATGCTCCCTCGAGGATGTCAGAAGGCTCGCAGCGAAGAATCTTGCGGTTGGCATTTTCTTTGCTTAAAGTCATTGAACTTATTAGTGTTTTATTTGTTTTTGGTATTGAAATATTGAAAAACACGTGCTATAATTACAATTTGAGAAATTATGCGTATTTTTTGAAAGGATGGATCTTATGCAGTCAGTTAAAAATGCCCTTGCAAACAAACTGTACAGCGTAATCGTTGAAAAGTTCGGAAAAGAACCTCCCGCCCCCGCTCAGCTTGCGGAAATGCTTGAATATCCCCCGGATCCCACAATGGGTCATCTCGCATTTCCCTGCTTCAAGCTTTCACGCGACCTGAGAATGGGCCCGCCTGTGATCGCTTCTAAGCTTGCCGAGGACTTTTCCTGTGATTATATTTCCGAGTGCTCTGTTGCCGGCGGATATCTTAATTTCCGTATCGCAGGCGCAGATTTTATCAAACACGTTATTGACGGCATTGCCGAAAAGGGAGAAAAATACGGCTCCCCCGAGACGGGTAACGGAAAGACAGTGGTCCTTGACTACTCGTCCCCCAACGTTGCAAAGCCCTTCCATATCGGTCACCTCGGCACCACAGTCATCGGACATGCACTTCGTCTCTTACACGAATTTGCAGGTTATAAGTGTATCGGCGTTAACCACCTCGGCGACTGGGGTACTCAGTTCGGTAAAATGATAGTAGCGTACCGCAGATGGGGCGACCCCGAGAAGGTTGCTAACGGCGGATGCGACGGGCTTGTAGAGCTTTACGTAAAGTTCCACGAGGAAGCCGAAAAGGATGCAAGCCTTAACGATGAGGCACGCGCTGAGTTTACAAAGCTTGAGCAGGGCGACGAGGAGAACCTCAAGCTTTGGCAGCTTTTCCTTGATATCTCCCTTAAGGAATACCGTATCACATACGATCAGCTCGGTATTGAGTTTGATTCCTATATGGGCGAAAGCCACTACTTTGACAAAGCACCCGCTGTTGCTAAGGAGCTTGACGACAAGGGTCTGCTCGTTATTGACGACGGCGCAAGCATTGTAAATCTTGAAGAATACAATATGCCTCCCTGCCTTATCCTTAAGAAGGACGGCTCTACCATCTACCCCTCCCGCGATATCGCTGCAGCCTTCTACCGCAAGAACACCTATGATTTTGATAAGTGTATCTACGTTACCTCCGCAGGTCAGAGCCTGCACTTTGCACAGTGGTTCAAGGTCGTTGAGCTTATGGGTTACGATTGGGCAAAGGATCTTGTACACGTTCCTTACGGCACCGTTTCCATTAACGGTGAAAAGCTTGCAACAAGAACAGGTAACGTTATCCTTCTCCGTGATCTTTTCAGTACTGCAATTGAAAAGGTTGCGGGCATAGTAAATGAAAAGAGCCCCGATCTTGAGGGCAAGGATGCAGTTGCCGAGGCTGTGGGTGTCGGTGCTATCGTATTCCACTATCTTGCAAACAACCGTATTCGCGATATAAACTTCAATATCGAAGATGCTCTCTCCTTTGACGGAAACACGGGACCTTATGCGCAGTACACCTATGCAAGATGCTGTTCCCTGCTTGAAAAGGCTGGTGAGCTTAACGGGGACGTAGACTTCAGCGTTTGCGGCACTCCCGAGCTTGAGCTTGCAATGACAATCTCCCGTTTCGGTGAGAGAGTTGAAGATGCTCTTAAGGAGTATGAGCCCAGCTATATCACCCGTTATATTCTCGATCTTTGCACCGCATTCAACCGTATGTACCACGAGTGCAAGATCCTTAATGCCGAAGAGGATGTTCGTGCCGCGCGCCTTAAGCTAGTGCACGCAACCAAGACTGTTCTCGGCACCGCGCTCCACCTGATCTGTATGAAAACTCCCAATAAGATATAAGAGGTAATAAAGATGTCCGGACATAGCAAATGGAAAAATATAATGCATAAAAAGGAGAAGACCGACGCTCAGCGCGCTAAGATCTTCACCAAAATAGGCAAGGAAATGTCTATCGCCATCCGCGAGGGCGGCGCTGACCCC
>JAZQFL010000024.1:0-9757 GCA_045539485.1 Eubacteriales bacterium | reverse complement strand
AAACGGCAATCGTTTCCGCGGGCCGTGCAATATTCGCGGCCGAAAAACACAACGCGATGGCAAAAATCCGCGCGTTTTTCCATGGGGACGAGGGGATTCATTATCCTCTCGCATTTCACGGGGTCCTTCATGCCCTCCTCGTAAAAGCCGAGGCGGCCGCAGATGCGCATCAAATGCGTATCGCACACCATTCCCCCCCTGCCGTAAAGGTCCCCGAGGAGGAGATTGGCTATCTTGCGTCCGACACCGGGAAGAGAGAGCAGGTCCTTTTCGTTATCGGGAATAACACCGCCGTGCTTTTCAACTATAATAGCCGCGCTTTCGCGGATGTTTTTCGCCTTTTCCCTGAAAAGCCCGCAGGAGCGGATAAGCTCCTCCAGCCTTTCCTGCGATATGCTTGCCGCTGCCTCGGGCGTGGGTATCTCCGCAAAAAGTGCGGGCGACACCTCGTTCACCCTTTTATCCGTGCATTGCGCACTAAGGCGCGCCATAACGAACAGCCGCCACGCATCCCCCTTATAGTCAAGGGCGCATTCGGCTTTCGGGTATATTTGCTCTAATCGAGCACCGACCTCCGCCGCAAGAGCGGTGAGGTCGGTCTTTTTTTCTTTATTTCTGCTCATTTTCATTATCCAAACCGAAATAACAGTCAAAAATACTTTTTGCGACAGCGCCGAGCGGAGTTCCGCTTGCGCCGTGCTCAACAACTGCGGACACAACTATCTCGGGCTTATCAACGGGTGCAAATGCAACGAAAACTCCGTTATCGCTTGCCGTTTTGCTTATCTGCGCCGTACCCGTTTTACCGCCCATGGTAATGGGGTATCCGTCAAATATCTTTGCGGTGGAGCCGTTTTCGTTTACGTTCTGCATTGCGGTCTTTATCTGGCCGACGACCTCCTCGGTAAGCTCCATCGTGCTTACAACGTCCGTGGGCACAGTATAAACGCAATCGCCGCTTGCATAATCGTATACGGAGTGAAGCAGGCGCGCGCGGTAGCGCGTTCCGCCGTTTGTAAGCGTGGATATGTAAACGGAAAGCTGAAGGGGCGTGAACGTATTATAGGACTGACCGATAGCCGCCTGAAGCGTATCACCGGGGCCCCAGGAGCCGAGACCGCTTGATTCCACGTAGTCGGGTCCTGCGAGTATACCCGTTGCCTCGGGATATTCGATACCGGTGGGCTGGCCGAGACCGTAGCCGCGGCAGTATTCGTTCAGCTTTTCTATGGTAAGCAATCTTCCGCACTCAAAGAAGAATATGTTGCAGGAGTTCTGCAAAGCACCAACGACGTTTAAGGGACCGTGGGAAAGACCGAACATAAGCTTGATCCAGCAGCGGGGCTGATAGTCGGGGTAATAGGTGTACGTACCTTCATCAACTATTATGGTATCGAAGGTAATAACGCCCTCGGAAAGAGAAGCCGCCGCCGTACCGGGCTTAAAGGTCGAGCCGGGGGGATAGAGACCGTTTAGCGCACGGTTAACGAGCGGTGTGCGCTCGTCGGTGAAAAGTGTGTCGATATTATCCGCAAATGTGGAAAGATCGTACGTCGGATAAGAGGCAAGCGCAAGCACCTCGCCCGTTGCGGGGGATATTGCCGTAACTGCACCCGCATCGGCATCCTCGCCGTCAAGGGTTCCCGGCTTTGCCTTTGCATCCTTTACTATGTTTGCAATAGTAGCGGCAAGCGAATCCTCTGCCGCCATCTGGATGTTTATATCTATCGTAAGGCGGATATCCTTACCGGGTATCGCCTCTTTTTTTATCTGCTTGTCGATGATGTTGCCCGATTCGTCCTCGGTGATAACTATCTCGCCGTCGATACCGCGCAGATACTCCTCAAATATCATCTCGGCGCCCGAAACACCTACGTACTCGTCAAGGCTGTAGCCGAGAGCGACGTACTTATCGTAGGTATCTGCGGTTATCTTACCCATCCTGCCGAGAATGTGCGAAGCGTATCCCGGGAAGTGATAAACTCTGCGGAAATGCTTTTCCGTGGTTATTCCCCTGCCGCCCGATTCCGCACACAGAGTAATGAATTCCATGCTCACGTCCTCTGCGTACACATAGCTGTTTGTGGGGGAAAAGCTTATCATATCAAGCGCAAAGCGCCGCTCAAGGAGTATCTTTGTCTCCTTTTCGGAGTAAAGCGCCTCGCCGTCTTCGTTTTCAAGCTTATAGCGCTTCAAAAGAAAGCTTTCAAGCTGTGCGGGGCTTACCGCCTCCGCTGCACTTTTTCTCTGCTCGTCGCTAAGACCCTTGCCGCCGTACTCAGCGTCGCAAAGCAGGCGGATGAGCTTATTTCTGTACTTACCGCCGACGGCATAGTTCTCGGCAAATCCAAGCCTTCCGTCCGTCTCCGTTATGGGGTAAGCGGGGTCGGTGAGCTTATCCGTTTCGCCGCATTTTTCCGCCGCAAGCACCACGTTTAACACCGCGCGGTTAAAGCCCGCGGCATCCGCGGGTATATCGCCGTAATCGAGCAGTATGTTGTAATAATATTCGTTTGTAACGAGGGGTACGCCGTTGCGGTCGTAGATCTCTCCCCTCTGCGCCTTTATTGTTTCCGTGCGTGTGTAGGTGTAATCGGAAACGTACTTGTAATTATCGGCGCTGACAAACTGCAGATTTATCAGCCTTGCGATATAAACAAGCGCAACTCCGACAACAAGCGCACACAGAAAAACGTAGCGTATCGGGTTTGTGCGTTTTCTTTTCATATTTTTCCCGTCAGTTCTTCAGACTTTGCTTATTCTTCCTTGCAAGCGGAAGTGCGATAATGAGATATAAAACGGGGGAGCATAACACAGTAAGTAAAAATTCGGGTATCAGAATATCCGCAAAGGCGGAATAAAGCGGTACGGTATTTCCGTACACGTATACCATCATAAGGGTAATAACGGAGCGAGCAGCGGCGGCACACGCAACGTAAATTACGTAGGAGGGGAAATTACGGCGCAGAAGGAAGCGCACCAGCACTCCCGTAAGATAGCCGCAAAGCCCGTAAAGAACGGGAGATAGGCACAGCCCCACAGCGCCTAGGGCATCGATAAAAAATCCCGCGGCAACACCGCAAATACCCGCTACGCGCTCGTCCTCCGCCACGCCGACGGCAACCACCGCGCAAAGCACAAGATCGGGAAGCGTTTTAGCTCCCGCAAGCGGAAGGGTGACGGTCTCCAGCATCGAGATAAGGAAGAATATGATTCCGTAATTAACTATTTTGTAAATTACGGAGGAGCGTACGTAAAAGCTCATTCCTCCGCACCCCCGTCTGCGGGCTTCTCGGTCACGGGCGCATCGTCCTCATAGCCCGTGATTATCATCACGCGGGAAAGCGAGCTGAGATCCACAAGGGGAGTTATCTCCGCAACAAGACCCCTGCTGTAATTATCGGGATAAACGGAAATTACCTCACCAACGTACAGTCCGCGCGGGTAGATACCGCCAAGTCCGCTTGTAACAAAGCGGTCGCCCGGCTTTACGTCGGCATCGTCGCTTAAGTAGTTTACGGCGCATTTTGCCTCGGAGCGAAGCTCATACGTACCCTCGCACAGACCGAGAGCACCGCTTCTTTCGCAATATACACCGACAGACGCGGTATATTCAAGTATCGTTGCCGCCTTGCTCCAGTTGATTCCGACCTCGGTTATGTATCCTACAACGCCCTCAGCCGTTACAACGGGCATATTGACCTCAACACCCGAGGAGGAGCCGCGGTCAAGCGTGAAAACGGTCATATAATTTCCGCTCTCTCTGCCGATTATCAGCGCATCGCAAAGCTCAAAATCCTCGTTTTCGCGCTTCAATGACAGGAAGGTGCGGAGCCACGCGTTCTCCTCGCTTTTTACGTCCGCATCGTATATGCGGTCCTTGAGCGCATCAAGCTGCGAGCGAAGCTCGGCATTCTCGTCGCGCACACGGTCAAACTCCGTGAAATACTCTGCATAACCAGCAAAGCCCTCGCCTATCCACACAAAAAAGTGGCGCACGGGGGATATCATTGCGTTTGCCGCGTTGCGGATAAGTCCGCCGTTTCCCGTGAGGGAAAGCACCGTCGGCACCACAGTAAGCACTATGGCAACGCATATTAATATTACAAAGAATCGATTTTTAAAAAATCTTGCCATAGTTCCTCCAACATAAAACCGCGATATAAATCCGAACGGATTTATATCATATCGCAGCCGAACAACGTGAGGCTATATCGCAATCGAGCGTAGCGAGATTATATCGCGCGCGCCAGCGCATATCGCCTAATTTTGCACCTTAGACTTAGCTGTAGTAACGGAAGCAATCAACATTCTGCGAATCGTTCCGCATTTTGCATTCAACGAATTATATATTTCTGGACCAATTGACTCGGTTTTAAAAAGAACTTCAAGCCAATACTCCGTTTCATAACACTCTTTTAACGCTATTTCCATTTTATTGATGAAATCAGCGCGGCTTTGTGCATATTTTGCTTCGTGTGAATTGGCTCCAATAGATGAACAAGCGCGTAACAGTTGGTTGGTGAAAACAGAACGTCCTTTAATTACGTCACAAACAGCTGTAATTTCAACAGTTAATTCAATTGCTAATTCTTTAATCGTTTTATCGTTCATAATTGTTTCCTATTCAGCGATATGTTCGCAAGCGAACGCGATATATTTTGCGTCCGCAAAATGCGATATAACCTCGCTTCGCTCGGTTGCGATATGATACAAATTCCCTGCGGTAATTTGTATCGCCGATAAAACCGCAAAGCGGTTTTATCTATCCGTTCGTTCTGCAATTCCGAACTTATCGCCCGAGTCGATAATGGCGCCAAGACCCAAAACAACGGAATCAAGGGGCTTTTTCGCGCAATAAGTACGTATGCCCGTTTTCTGCTCTATAAGGGCATCAAGGCCGCGGAGGCAAGCGCCGCCGCCCGTTAAAACGATACCGCTTTCCCTGATATCCGAGCAAAGCTCGGGAGGTGTTCTTTCGAATGCGGCGCGGATGCACTCTATTATCTGGCTTGCCTGCATTCTGAGAGGCTCGCGCAGGTCGGACGCATGCACCTTGATCGCAACGGGTGCGCCGTGTGCGCTTGCGTGTATGTTTGCAAAGGGGTTGCCCTCCGCCTGCATAACGCTTCCGATATCCTTTTTAAGCAGCTCTGCCGTTACCTCGCCGATGGTAACACCGTACCTGCGGCGCATAAAATTCATAATTGCACGGTCAAATGCCGCTCCGCCGACACGGATGGAGTTGGTAAGCACGGCTCCGCCGAAGGAAATAACGCTTGCCTCCGTGGTTCCTCCGCCTATGTTAACTATCATCTTGCCCTTGGGCTCTTCTATCTTCATCTTCATTCCGACAGCCGCGGCAAGCGTTTCGGGCACAAGCATAACGTTCTTCGCGCCTGCCTTCGCCGCAACCTCGATAAACGAGCGCCTCTCCGTGCTTGTTGCACAGTGCGGCACGGAAAGATAGACCTTCGGACGGCTGAGTATCATCATTGCACCCGCCTCGGAGCGGAAAAAGTACTCAAGCATTCCCGCCGCAACGTCAAAGTCCGCAACAACGCCGTCCTTAATAGGCGCGCAGGCGGTAATATGCGGGGGTGTTTTGCCCATCATCATCTTGGCTTCGTTGCCCGCCGCAGTAATACGGCTCATGCGGTTATCTACCGCGACCACCGAGGGCTCCCTTACCTTTATTCCGCTTCCCTTGACGTAGATGCGGGTGTTGGAGGTTCCCATGTCTATTCCGAATATTTTTCCCATCTTCGTTTTTCTCCTTTTTTGCGGTCTTTCTTATTCCCGCACGCCGAACGGGCATCTCGGGCTCGCGCCCGAGCACAAAGCCCTTTACCGCTTCGGCACATTCGTCTCCCGCCTCGTCGGTAAAGGAAAGCCAGCACAGATTAAGCCCCGTGCCATCCGTCTCCTTGCCTCCGACAAAGGAGGGTATCGTATTGTATATTACGTTTCGGTGTCCGTATTCCGCAAAAACGGGGAACGAAACACCCATTCTGTCCTTTAATCTGATGCGCGCACTATTCTTGTCAAAGCCGCATTTTTCGCATCGCACGCGCGGCTTGATAATACAGCGCGTAAGTGTCATCAGCGGGAGCTTGCCGTAGGAAAATACGGCACTCCTTACTCCCCTGTTTATATCCCTTGCCGCGGCAACGTTGAGTTCGGGCGAGATTACGGAAAAATCCGCACCGAGCTTTTTATAAAGCATTGCCGTAAGCGTGTTTGCGGTACTGCAACGCATATTGCACACAAAGGGCACGCCCGCTTCTTTTGCGGCTGCAATACCGCCGAGGCTTCCGACGGAAAGATATTTCGCGCCGTCAGCTGCCGCCTTTTTAATAAGCCCGCGTACATCGTCCGCTTCCCTTTCAAAAAACACGGGAGGAAGCGATGCTCCGTCCGCAAGGCGGGGATCAAACCTATCTATAGGAAGTATCACGCGCTGGCGTCCGTCTGCCTTAATGCCGCTTTTTTCAAGCTTTTCGGGTGAAAGGAACTCCAATACAAGCTCCTTGCGCTTATCCGCAGACCTTGCGGCACGCTCGAAAACGATATCCCCTCCTGCTGTTTCGGGCAATTCGCGTACGGGAAATACGGGCTTAACATCCGTATCTCTCTCCGTAATTTTTATATCCACAGACGCACTTTTTGCCTTATCGCCCTCGGTGCGCACGCCTGTCATTTTGCTGTGATCCGCGCCCGTGAAGTAAGCATCCGTAAATCCGCTGCGAGAAAAATACGCTTCAAGGCGCTTCATCTCGCTTTTATCGGGCGCGCGGCGCTCGTCTATCAATCGGCGGTAGATTTCCGTAACTCCGTAAACGTACTCGGGGCTCTTCATTCTGCCCTCTATCTTAAGCGAAGAAACTCCGATATCAAGTATCTCGGGTATATACGGGGCAAGGCAGTAATCCTTTAGTGAAAGCGGATATTCTCCGCCGTACTCCATACGGCAGGGCTGGGCGCATTCGCCTCTGTTTCCGCTTCTGCCTCCCACGACCGAGGAAAACAGGCACTGACCCGAAACGCTTACGCAAAGCGCTCCGTGGATGAACATCTCCGTTTCGATACTGCATTCATCGGTTATCTTTTTAATATCGTTCTTGTCAAGCTCGCGGGAAAGGACAACGCGCGAAAAACCTATCTCCGATGCAAGGCGCGCACCGCCGACGTCGCAAATTCCCGCCTGCGTACTTGCATGCAGGGAAAACTCGGGCACACGGCGGTGCAGCTCGTGTGCCGCGCCGAGGTCGGCAACTATCATCGCATCCGCACCCGCCTGCCACAGGAACTCACCGTAGCGGAGCCACTCGTCAAGCTCGCGGTCAAAAACAAGGGTATTTGCGGTTATATTGGTCTTTACCCCGCGCTCGCGGCA
Organism: Eubacteriales bacterium; assembly: GCA_045539485.1. Classification (GTDB taxonomy): domain Bacteria; phylum Bacillota; class Clostridia; order Oscillospirales; family CAG-272; genus RUG12395. The sequence goes on along the minus strand of JAZQFL010000024.1, from coordinate 2,361 downwards.
AAGGGCAATGGCATACTTTATCTCCTCGCGGGTAAAGTTTCTCGCATTCGCGCGTGCGGAAAACTCCGTACCGCCGAAATAGACGGCATCGGCGCCCGCATTTACCGCCGCCTTAAGCGCGGCAAGCGAGCCCGCAGGGGAAAGCAGCTCGGGCAAATTATTCGATTTTTTTACCGTAAACGCCACAGTCATCCCCCTTTTCTGCCAAAACTCTTGCATTTTTGCCGTTCTGTTATTATAATGTAATATATGTGTAAGCGCTCCCGCGTGGGTATATTTCGGCTAATACACATACTAACTTACATTATACAACACACCGAAGCAAATTTAAATAGAAAAACGCAAAAATTTATTAATTTTTTGACATAAAACGAAGGTAATACCGTGGATAACAAAAAATATTCGAGAATAGTGGTAAAGGTTGGCACGTCCACCCTCTCACATCCCACAGGCAAGCTGAATCTCAGACGCATCGAGGAGCTTTCCCGCGTGCTTTCCGACCTTAAGAACTCGGGAATTGAGATAGTGCTCGTTTCCTCCGGTGCTGTAGGCGCGGGCATTGCGCGCATCGGTCTCGACCGCCGCCCCTCAAGCACAGAGGAAAAGCAGGCTCTTGCCGCCATCGGCCAGGGCGAGCTTATGAAGATATACGAGCGCTTCTTTGCCCATTACGGACAGACGGTTGCACAGCTTCTGCTGACCAAGGACGTTGTGGACAACGATGAAAGGCGCAAGAGCGCGGCAAGCACCTTCCGCATTCTCTTCGATCTTTCCTGCCTGCCGATAGTAAACGAAAACGACCCCGTATCCTCCGCTCAGCTTGAAACAAAGAGCGGAGATAAGATATCCTTTGGCGATAACGATACGCTTTCCGCTTACGTTGCGGAGCTTTGCGAGGCCGATCTGCTTATAAACCTCAGCGACAGCGAGGGATTCTTTACCGCCGACCCGAGAAACGATCCTACCGCAACGCTTATCGAGCGCGTTGAAAAAATAACCCCCGAGCTGCTTGCATGTGCGGGCGGTGCGGGTACTACGGGAGGCACGGGCGGTATGCGAAGCAAGCTTGAGGCGGCACAGATAGCGGGCGCGGCGGGCATTCCGATGTTCCTTGCCCACGGTGCCGAGCCCGAGGTGCTTTACTCCATTCTTGAAGGAAAGGCGCGCGGTACATATTTTGCCGCCGAAAAGAAATGATGAAAGAGATAATCCTTTGCAAATACGGCGAGATAGTGCTTAAGGGCACAAACCGCCCTCATTTTGAAGCAATGCTCTCGCGCGAGCTGAAGGGCAGAGCAAAACGCCACGGAGGCTTTAAGGTGCACACCGCACAAAGCACCGTGTTTATCGAGCCCAACGACGAATTTTCCGATATTGAAGGAATGTTTGAGGCCTGTCTGTCCGTTTTCGGCATCGTTGCCGCGGTACGCGCCTGCGTGTGCGAAAAAACTCCCGAGGCGATCTATGCCGCCGCGCGTGAGTATCTGCCCGAAAAAATGGAAGGCGCACGCACATTTAAGGTAGAGGCAAAGAGAAGCGACAAGCGCTTCCCCATGACAAGCCCCGAAATAAGCCGCGAGGTGGGCGGAGTTATCCTTGACACGATACGCGGCATCAAGGTTGACATCCACAACCCCGAGGTTACCGTTAGAGTTGAGGTACGCGACGAATATGCGTACGTGCACGCAGGTCAGGTAAAGGCGGCGGGCGGTATTCCCGTAGGCTCCAGCGGAAGAGGACTTCTTCTCCTTTCGGGCGGTATCGACAGCCCCGTTGCAGGCTATATGATGGCAAAGCGCGGTATGTCCGTTCAGCTTCTGCATTACGACAGCTTCCCCTACACAAGCGAGAGAGCAAGGGAAAAGGTAATGGAGCTTGCGCGCATTATATCTCCCTACACCTGCACAAGGCAGGCGTGCGTTATCTCCCTTACAAAAATTCAGGAAATGATACGCGATAATTGCGACGAGGATTATTTCACACTTCTTCTCCGCCGTTTTATGATGCGGATCGCGGAAATGTACGCAAAGGACGCAAACTGCGGTGCGATAATTACGGGCGAGAGCCTCGGTCAAGTCGCAAGCCAGACAACGGAGGCAATTACCGTAACCAACAACATCGTTACCATGCCCGTGTTCCGTCCCTGCATCGGACTTGACAAGGAAGAGATAGTAACCGTTGCGCGCAAGATAGGCAGCTTTGAAACCTCCATACAGCCCTTTGAGGACTGCTGTACGGTATTCACCCCAAGACACCCTGCCACCAAGCCTAAGCTTGACGAGGTAGTAAAGGCGGAAAAGCTTTTACATGAGGAGGCGCTCATTGACGAGGCAATGGCAATGGTGGAGCGTATCGACATTG